>JBKPAO010000031.1:0-12162 GCA_046726475.1 Gemmatimonadota bacterium
GCCGCCCACGCCACGAAGATGCCGGAGCCGATCTCGCAACGGCGAGCGTCGCTTCCCACTCAGGTGGCCGCGTTGCTGATGCGCTGCCTGGAGAAGCATCCCGCCGACCGTCCGCAGACGGCCGCGGCACTCTTGGCCGAGTTGAGTGCGCTCACCACACCGAGAGCTGTGCCGACGGTCGCGGGCGAGCGATTGAAGAAGTCGTCAGTCGTCAGTCGCCAGTCGTCAAAGGTTGCAATCGGTCTGGGAGTACTGCTGCTGGCTGGGCTCGCGGCGGTGTTCTGGCCGCGGTCGTCCGGTACCAACAAGACGCTGGACCCGAACCTGGTCGCCGTAGTGCCGTTTCGGATCGCGGGCGCCGATCCGTCGCTCGCGTACTTGCGCGAGGGTATGCTCGACCTGCTGGCGGCCAAGCTCACCGGAGATGGCGGCCCCCGAGCGGCCGATCCGCGCTCGGTCATGAGTGTCTGGCGCCGTCTGGTCGGCGACGAGCACCGCGATCTACCGCAAGACTCCGCCATGATCCTCGCTCGGCAGCTGGGCGCCGGACGTCTCCTGCTCGGCGGGATCGTCGGCACCGGCAACCGGCTGGTGGTGAACGCGTCTCTGCTCCAGGTGCCCGGCGGAGGCACACCGGCCGTCTCAAGTGTGACGGGGAGAGTCGATAGTCTCGGCGTCCTGATCGATCGGCTCACCAGCGAACTGTTGGCTCGCGAGGCGGGGGAAGCCAGCCAACGAGTGGCCGGGCTCACCAACACTTCGCTTCCGGCGCTCCGGGCCTACCTCCAGGGTCAGGCAACCTACCGCCGGGGCCGCTACGGGGAGGCGATGGAGTGGTTCGACCGGGCCCTGGTGCAGGATTCCAGCTTTGCGCTCGCCGGGCTCGGGCTGGTGTACGCTGGGACCTGGGAGGCGCCGGCTGCGATAGATCGCGCCATCCGCATCACCTCGAGATTGCGGGAGCGGCTCAGCCCCCGCGACCGGGTACTGCTCGCCGCCTTCGCCGGCCCGCATTACCCCGCCCCATATCCATTCGTGGAGCAGATCGCCGGCTGGGAGCGTGCCACCGAGGTGCTGTGGGATTCACCCGAGACCTGGTATCAGTTGGCGGACGTACTCTTTCATCGGGCACCGATCATCGGTCCCGAGTGGCCGATTCAGCGCGCAGCGGCGGCGTTCCGCCGCGCCATTGATCTCGACTCCACCTTCGCCGCCCCGCTCGACCATCTGGTCGAGATCGCCGTCCTTACCGGCGACACCGCGGGGGTCCGCCGCTTGGGAGACCTCTACCTCGCCCGACACGCCGAGGCCGAGCTCGCCGACTTCGTGCGCTGGCGGGTGACGGTAGTGTTGGGAAGCGATTCGGCGCGCGCGCAACTCCGCAGTCGATTCGACCGGATGAATGTCAGGAGCTTGGTCCGCATCGTGGCATTCGCGCAGCTGAGCGGTATCGGCGGCGAGGACGTGGAGCCCGCGTCGATTGCCCTTCGCCGGCTAACCCCGGTGAGGACCGCCGATCCGGAGGGCGCCCACTGGACCCTGATCAGTCTGGCGCTGAACCAGGGGCGGCCGAGCGAGGCGCGTGACGCGGTCGAGGCGATCCGCGAATTCGGGACGCCGCACGAAGTGCTTTGGAATCATGTGCTGAATGCCCTCCTCGGAGAGGGCGACAGCACCCTGGCGGTGAGCGCGGTGCGGCGCCTTCTACCAGCCGCGACCGGCGCGCCGCCGCGCAGCTCGGTCGCTCGCGCCGAGCTGAACACGGATCTGTGTGTGTTGGGGCTGTGGTATGCTCAGCGGACCGAGTGGGGAATCGTCCAGCGCGCGTTGGCGCGGATGCGGGACCCGGGCGTACCGGAAGACGTCGTCCCCTCGTGGCCTCCCAGCCAGGTGTGCGCCGCAGTGCTCGAGGCTGCCATGGCGGTTGGCCGGAAGCGACCTGACCCCACGCCCGCCCTCGCGCGAGCTGACTCGCTGGTGAGCTTGGGCTGGTTTGCCATGGCACCAATGAACCTGGTTCTCACCCGGCTCTGGGAGGCCGACGGCGACCTATCGCGCGCGCTGGCGGCGGTAAGGCGCTTCGAGTATGACGACCCGGTCGGCGCGACTTACCTGGCAACCCGCCTGCGTACGGAAGGCCGGCTCGCCACGCTCGCGGGAGACAAGAAGGCTGCGGTGCGCGCGTACACCCACTACCTCGCGTTGGTGAATCGTCCCGAGCCGCGGATTCAGCCCATCGTCAACCAGGTGCGGCAGGAGTTGGGTCGGCTGGTGGGAGAAAGCAGTGAACAGTGAACAGAGAACGGTGAGCGAGAGATGAAGCGGCGGTAGGTACTGCCCTACCGCCGGCCGCAATGCTGGTCCAGAAAACTGAGCACATCGCGCTCCCATACCGTGGGGTTCCTATACACGAGATTGTGGCCCTCGCGGGCGGTGCGACCCACAGTGGGGTAGATCTCCAAGCGGTGCGGTTTCCCCAGCCGTTGCATCTCGGCAGCCAACGCCTGCCCCGGTGCAACCGAGTAGTCATTCGCCGCGTGGATGAAAAAGAGCGGCACCGTGGTGCGCCGAACGGAGGCGAGCAGGAGCTCACGCAGGTCCGGCGAGAGGCCCCAGCTGTAGGCCGAGCCAGAGAAGGCCACTGCTGCCCGAAGCGTTGGCTCCCGCGCAGCGAGAAGAATGGTGAGTGATCCGCCGAAAGAGTGCCCCGCGACCGCGACCCGATCGCGGTCCACCCCGGGAAGCGCGCGCAGGAAGGCCAGTCCGTCCAAGACCTCGTGCAATTCATCCTCCAGCAACTGCAGTTGCACCCGATTCCGCCCCGCCTGGCCCTGCGCGGCCAACGCCCTGGCCATGAGATCTCCATCGGCGGTCCCCTGGTCGGCGGAGAGTCCGACGCCCCGGCGACAGAAAAAAAGGAACACATATCCGTGGCGGGAGAAAACCGGTCCCAGTGCCGCCGGCTCGCTTGGCTTTAGGGGATCCCCGGCGCTGTAGCTCCCGTGATTGAAAAGCACAGCCGGGAACGGCCCCCGCCCCACGGGACGCCAGAGCAGTGCTCGCAGGAGGAGACCGCCGCTGTGCACCGTAACTGTATCCGGCCCACGCGTCGCTTGCCCCAGCGCCGAAGCGGGAGCGAACGATGAGGCAAGCCCGACCATAACCATGAGGGTCCGCAGTCTTTCCATTTTGATTCTGGCGGGTGTGGTTGATCTGCTGGAAATCTTGGGTTCTCCAGCGCACATTCGAGGCATCTCCGCAGTCAAAAGTCACCATTCGCAAGTCGGCAGTCTGCGTCAAGAGTCAGGAGCTCCCCATGATGAAACACATAGCCCTTTTGGCGGCAGTCGCGCTCGCCGGCTGCAGAGATGCACCGACGTCTCCGGATCCAGCGGTCGCTGGCGGGTCCGATCTTGGCACCGTTCCGACCGGCACTCCCACCGGATGTCCGGCCGGTACCACCGGCGCGAGCGGGACGCTCCCGGGAAGTGGCGCGCTCTATCTGATCTGCGTTCCACCGGGATTTGACCCCGCTACCGGCAGCCTGGTGGTCTACGCCCGCGGGTCGGTGCCGCCGAGTCCCACCCTCGTGCTTCCGAACGACGAGGTGGGCGGGGCACCGGTGGTGCAGATCGTGACTGGCGTGCTCGGCTTCGCCTACGCCACGACCAGTTATCGGGAGAACGGTCTCGTGGTGGTGGACGCCACCAAAGACTTGCAGCGGTTGGTCGCACAGTTCCGCGAAATCTACGGGCCGCTCGGCGGAAAGACCTATGCAGTAGGCGTCTCGGAGGGCGGCCTGATCGCGACGCTCGCAACCGAGCGGCATTCCCAACTCTTCGACGGCACTCTCGCGCTGTGCGCGCCGATCGGCAGTTTCCAGCGGGAGATCAACTACTTCGACGATTTCCGGCTGGCGTTCGATTTCTACTTCCCCACTCTGGGGGCCGCCCTGGGCGATCCGATCCACATTCCGGCAACGACCATCGCCTTCTTCACCTCGCCTGCGTTCACGACGGCACTCGCGGCGGCAGTGCTCGCCGACCCCGCTGCGGCGAATGCGCTGCTCGCCGCGGCTGACATCCCGCTCCAGTTCAACGGGACTAATCTTGCCGCCGTGCTGGAAGTCATTCAGCGGCTCCTGGCCTACAACATCCTGTACACCAATCAGGCGCAGGAAACACTCGGCGGTCAGCCCTACGACAATATTACGCCGGTCGACTACGATCGGGTGATCGACGGCCTCGAGGTAGAGCCGCTGGTGACTGCCGATCAGCCCGCACTCAGCCATATGCGGGCGATGTATGAGACCAGCGGCCGGCTCAACTCACCACTGGTTACGCTGTTCAACGTGAACGACTTCATCGTGCCATCATGGCACGAAGCGCTCTATCGCGCCAAGGTCATCGACGCGGGCGCCTCGGAGTTCCTGGTCGCGCAGATCCCCAGCAGCACGTTCGGGCATTGTCTCTTTACGCTGCAGGAGGTGCTGGCGGCGTTCGGCGCGCTGAGTCAGGCGGTGGGCGCGCAGGTGGCAGCCAGGTGAGTGTAAGGCGGTAAGGCGATGCTGTTCCTACCGCCGCTTCATCTACCGCCGTACCGCCTCAGCTCACGCAGCGATTTGCCGTGCGCCTCTCCTTGGATCTCTGAAACTCCGCTCCGGGTAACCACGACGGCGGAGCGGAATCATTCGCGACCGCGATCGCGACGTCCCGCACGAACTCGGCGAACTGCTTGGAGCCCTCCAGGTCGAGCGCCACGGTCTGATACTCGTCGCTCGGTTTGTGGTAGTGTCGGTCCAAGTAATCCTTCACCATCGAATCCACGTACTGACGAGACGAGCCGACCGCGTCGGTCCCCAGCGCCATGTACAACGCCGGTATTCCCGCGCGCGCGAACGGGTAGTTGTCGGCCCGAAGGAAGAAGCCTTCCTCGGGATACGGATCGGGCGATACTCGTAACCCTGACTTCGCCGCCACCTGATTGACGGTCTTACCCAGAGTGCTCAACTCGACGCCGAGCGGGGCCGCGTCGCGCTTGGGGCCGAGCAGCTCGATACCGTCGTCGAGGTTCAGGTTCGCGGTGATCCGGTTGGTTGGGATCGGTCCCGCGCAGACGAACGCATGGGCGCCGAACAGCCCCCACTCTTCCGCCGTGGTAAAGAGGAAAGTCAGTGACCGGCGCTGTGGGTGATGAGCGAACACCCGTGCGAGGGCGAGCAGCGCCGTCACACCCGAGCCATCATCGAGCGCGCCGTTGTTAATCGAGTCGCCGTTCACCGGCTTGCCGATACCGTAGGCGTCCCAGTGGGCGCTGAGCACCACGTGCTGCTCGGACAGCGCGCTATCGGTCCCGGGAATCGTTCCGATCACATTATGGGACGTCACCGCAGTGGGGATGGTGCGGAACCGCACCGCAAGGTTCACCCTGAGAGGGACCGCCCGAAAGCCTGGCCGATCGGCAGCCTTCAGCAGCGACTCCAGTGAGCCGGCCTTGGGCGGGATCAGTCGGGCGAGCGTGGAGTCGGTGATAGCGCCGAAGAATCCAAGCCCGCTGTCGTCCGCGTCCGATGCCAGGTACCGGCCGACCCGGACCGGGCCCTGGAGAGCCCCGTCGGGGCGGAGCAGGAGTACGCCTACCACACCCCGACGCCTCAGGTCGGCGAACTTGTCAGTCAACCAGGAGAACCGGGAAGCCCGCACTCCGTTGAAGCGAACGGTGTCACTCGGGATGGTGGGCTCCCCGAACATCACGACGGCGATCTTTCCGTGGAGGTCGGTCCCGGCAAAGTCGTTCCAGCGGTATATCGGAGCGTCGATCCCGTAGCCGACGAACACCAGCTCGCCGGTGGCGCGGACGTCGGGGCTCCTACCGGCGTTCACGAAGGTGACTTCCCGTCCCGGTGCGAGGCTCCGGCTGACACGGCCAGTGAGTCGAGCCTCGACCGGCGATGCGGAGTCGGGACGCTGGACCAAAAGCTCGACCGGCTGCAGCCAGCTCCCGCTGGTATCGGAGCCGACCGAAGTGGCGCCGGGCCGTACTCCGAAGCTCTTGAGCTCGGACACCAGATAGCTGGTGGTCAGCTCTTCGCTCCGCTTCCCGGGATAGCGCCCTTCGAACAGATCCGAGGAGAAGAACCGGAGCCTCGCCCCCAATTCTCCGGACGTGATCGCGAGGGTGTCCGGTACCTGGCTGTAGGCCGGATAGTTCAAGGCGACAAGGCAGAGAAGTGACCGGGGGAGGTAATGCGTGGGGCGCTCCTGGCGAGGGAGGATTCTTCGCTGCGCTCAAAATGACAACCTGTACCGCCTTACCGCCTTAGACCGCCGGCATCTCCGCAGTTCGCGACCAGGGACGCGCATCCATTCCGAAATCGGCCTTCACCCGCTCATACCAGGCGTCGTCGTCGAGGGCGCCCCAGCCGACCCACTCCTCGTCGTTCATGCTCTGGCGCCAACCGAGGAAGAAAGCCGCGTCGGGTCCAACGGGATGGCGGAGCTGCCAGGTGCCGCTCTCAAAAATCTCGAGCACCTTATCGCCGACGAGGGATGGCGGTCTCGGGGTCTGGAGCGCGGCGGTGAATAACCCCGAGACCCGATTGGATTGCGGGTAAGGCGAGCGACTCTGGCCGTCGGCAATCTGCCTCGCCATCGGCGTGCTGATGATGCCGGGCTGCACCACGGCCACGCGGATGTTGAACGGCTTCACCTCCTGGGCCAGCGATTCGCTCAGGCCCTCGAGCGCGAACTTGGTGGCGTTGTACGGCGCCATCGGTGACATGGCGACGCGCCCGGCGACCGAAGAGATGTTGATGATGCAGCCGCTCCGGCGCTCGCGCATGGCCGGCAGCACCGCCTGGACGCAGCGAATGACGCCGAAATAATTGGTCTCCATGGTGGACCGGAACAGGCTCAGCGGCGCCTCCTCCACCGATCCCGTTGGTGCGGCGCCGGCGTTGTTCACCAGCACGTCGATCGGTCCGGCTTCGCCAGTAATCCGTCCGATGGCCTCCTTCACTGACGAATCCAAATCGACATCCAGGGTGGAGAGGGCGACCGGCAGCTTCTCCTGCTCGACGATCCGACGCAGCTGGGATCCTCGGCTGAGATCGCGCATGGTGGCATAGACCCGATATCCGGCTCTCCCGAACGCGATCGCGGTGGCCATCCCGATCCCCGAGCTGGTTCCGGTGATGAGGACTGACGGCATAGCAGGATCCTCAGGTTGTTCACGCTGTTGTGGAGCGGCAATGTTGCCGCAACAACGATGATGCTCGAGTTCTAGGTATAGACGCGGATACCTGAACGTCAAGGTTCTCGCAGCGTTTTCACGCTGGGTTCACGAATGAGGGCCACATTCCCTCGATCCTCGAGTTGGACCGTAGCGTTCCTATGATCTCATCGACGCCGCAAGAGAGCAATAATCAAGGAGGGTTCCCATGATTCTCGTCCGCAATGTCTTTCGCTTGAAGTTCGGCCAAGCTAAGGAGGCCCTCAGCACCTGGAAGGAGGGGAGGACGATCGCGGAGCGAGCCGGGTTGGGGGGAGGGCACCGCCTATTGACCGACCTCGCCGGCCCCGAGTTCTACACTCTGGTGCTCGAGGGCACCTACGAGTCGCTGGCGGACTTCGAGCAGTCGGCGCAGAAGTTGATGTCGAACCCGCAGTGGCAGGCGTGGTACCCGCGGGTCATTGCCGTCAGCCAGGGTGGCTATCGCGAGATCCTGAACGTGGTAGAATAGGTCGCCGTTTCACTTCGCGAGGTACCTACGATCACCATCGATGGGGCTCAGGTCGATGCGTCCGGCTGCACCGACGCGGGCCTGGTGCGCGCCCGCAACCAGGACCACTACCTGATTGCCACTCTCCGCCGCACCCTCGATATCGAATCCAGCAGTCTCCCGCTGCAGACGGCCGAGAACTTCGGGCGGGGAGCCCAGGCGCTCCTGCTGCTGGTCGCCGACGGAGTTGGCGGAGGTGCCGGCGGTGAGGAGGCCAGCACCCAGACGCTGGATACCATCATACGCTACGCCGCCGGATCGGCTCGGTTCTTCGACCGGCTGCAGGAGCGGGGTGTGGAGGAGTTCCGAACCGATATGACCTTCGCGGTGCAGTGGAGCCACGCTGCGCTCCGCGAACGTACCACCGACAGTAGTCCCGAACTGGCGGGCATGGCCAGCACGCTCACCATGGCGCTGATCACCTGGCCCCGGGCGTTCGTGAGCCAGATTGGTGACAGCCGCTGTTATCACTACCGGCCGCCGGAGCTGAAGCAGGTCACCACCGACCAGACCATAGCTCGGCAATTGATCGATGAGGGACTGATGTCCGAGGAAGCGGCAGAGCGGTCACCCCTGGGCCGCGTTCTCTCCCAGGCGATCGGCCACCAGGAGCCGGACGTCTGGCCGGTTATCTCCGAGCTGGAGCTCCGGCCCGGTGACACGCTCCTCCTCTGCACCGACGGTTTGATGAAGCACGTGTCCGACGCCCAGATCGCCGAGCTGTTGAGCACGAGCTCATCGGCCAGCGAGGCGGCCGCGGCCCTGGTCAGGGCGGCACTCCAGGCGGGAGGGAGCGACAACGTCACCGCCGTCGCGGTGCGATTTGTGTAAGGCGCTACGGCGGTACAGGTTGTCATTCTGAGCCCTTCGCTACGGTCAGGGTAAACGTCGCGGGTATCCTACTCGGCGCCTTACCGCCTTACCGCCTTACCGCCTTACCGCTAGTATTTGTCGTCACCTCTCCCCGGAACCCGCTTGTCCGATGCCCTGAACAGCCTTCAGGCTGCGCTAGCCACCCACTATCGCATCGAGCGCGAGCTCGGCCGCGGTGGAATGGCCGTGGTGTACCTCGCCCACGACCTCCGCCACGACCGCCCGGTGGCGCTCAAGGTGCTCCACCCCGAGCTAGCCCAGACCCTCGGCACCGACCGCTTCCTCCGCGAGATCAAGCTCGCCGCCCGGCTGCAACATCCCCACATCGTCTCGGTCCACGACAGCGGGACGGCGGGGCAGCAGGGCAGCGGGGCAGGAATTCTGTGGTTCACCATGCCGTACATCGAGGGCGAGAGCCTCAGGGATCGACTGAAGCGCGAGCATCAGCTCCCCATTGACGAGGCAGTTCGCATTACCAGGGAGGTGGCGCTCGCGCTCGATTTCGCCCACCGGCACGGGATCATCCACCGCGACGTCAAGCCGGAGAACATCCTTCTGGTCGATGGCCAGGCTCTGGTCGCCGATTTTGGCATCGGCCGAGCCCTCGACGCGGCGGCAGAGGACAATCAGATCACCCAGACCGGTTTCGCGGTCGGTACTCCGGCCTACATGAGCCCGGAGCAGGCGGTTGGCGAGCGGGATGTCGACGGCCGCACCGACGTGTACAGCCTCGGCGTCATGCTCTACGAGATGCTGGCCGGCGAGCCTCCCTTCGGCGGACCCACCGCGCAGGCTATCGCCGCCAAGCGAATAAGTGGAGAGATCCCCAGTCTACGCCGGCTCCGGCCGTCGGTGCCGGAATCGCTGGAGCGCGTGGTGCTCACTTCCCTTGCGCCGATTCCCGCCGACCGGTTCACCACCCCAGGACAGTTCGCCCAAGCGTTGTCGTCGAGCGCTGCAGGCGTGACCCCGTCCACGGTCACGACAGGATCGGCAGCGCCGGTCGAACCCAGAGTCGCTGCCGCTGCTCGCCATAGGCCCAAGGTTCCTGCCTGGCTCACCTTCGTCCTGGGACTCCTGGTCACGGCAACCATGGGCATGCTCATCTGGCAGCGCAGCCGCCGCCCGGCCGAACCCACAGGTACCAAGATGCTCGCGGTGCTTCCCTTCAAGAACATGGGCGCTGCCAGTGACCAGTACTTCGCCGACGGACTCACCGAGGAGATCACCAGTCGTCTCGCCGGAATCTCCGACCTCGGCGTCGTCTCCCGTACCAGCACCGATCCTTATAAAGGAACGAGCAAGAGCATCCGGCAGATCGGGCAGGAGCTGGGGGTCGGCTACATCCTCGAAGGGAGTGTGCGCTGGGAGAAGCTGCCGGATGGAAGTAGCCGAGTGCGGGTCACCCCTCAGCTCATCCGGGTGGCGGACGACCGGCATCTCTGGGCCGATCGCTACGATGCGGAGCTGGCGGACGTATTTCAGGTGCAGTCCAGCATCGCGGAGCGGGTGACCAGCGCGATGAACCTGGCGCTCGACCCCTCCGAAAAGAAGACCCTCAACGAGCGGCCGACGGCGAACACCGAGGCCTACGACTTCTACCTGCGCGGCATCGAGTACGCCAATCGTGGCCCCGGCCGGGAGGACATTCACAATGCGGTCGAGATGTTTCGCCGAGCCATTGCACTGGACTCCAACTTCGCACAGGCCTGGGCGAGGTTGTCGCAGGGACGCTCCAGCGAGTACTGGTTCTTTTATGATCGCAGCGAAGCTGCGTTGTCGGAGGCTAAGGCTGCCGCCGAGCGGGCGCTTCGGCTCCGTCCCGATCTGCCGGATCCTCATGTGGCGTTGGGCTACTACTACTACTGGGGCAGGTTGGACTACGATCGGGCGCTCCAGGAGCTCGGCTTGGCCCGGGAGCGACAGCCCAATAACGCGGACATATACATGGCCAGTGCGGCGGTTCAGCGGCGGCAGGGACGCTTGCCCGGCGCAATCAAGGATTTCGAGAGGACGGTGCAGTTGAACCCGCGATCAGTCGACGCGATCGGCAACCTGGCACAGACCTATACTCTGACCCGCAAATATGACCTGGCGTGTGCGACCGCCGACAGAGCAATCGGCATCGGCCCCGACCTCGCGTTCCCGCGGTGGATGAAGCTCCAATGTCTCATGGGAGAGAACAGCTTGCAGCAGGCGAAGCAGGCTCTTCGCGAAGCGCTGAAGGCCGTAGACTTCGTCCAGATGAGTCGCCAGGCCGCCGGCGCCGGCGCGATTGCCAGCTTTGCAGTGGTTCCGAGTTTCCTGCTGGTCGGCGATTCGATGTATCAGCCCAAGCTCGAACGGCTGACGCTCGCGGACTTCGTCGACTCTGTCGGCTTGTACGGTCTCAAGGCCGACATGTACCGCATCCAGGGTCTAGCCAAGCTGGAGCGGGCTTACTTGGACTCGGCCCGCACCATCCTGGAGTCGCTGGCGCAGGCTCGCCCCGAGGAAGCGAACTTCCACGCCCGGCTCGGCCTGGTGTACGCCCGCCTGGGACGAAAGACCGAGGCGGTGCGAGAGGGCCAGACCGCGGTGAAGCTGCTGCCGGAGAGCCGGGAGGCGTACCGCGGCGCCAACCTCCGGGCAGCGCTGGCGATGATCTACGCCACAGTTGGTATGCGATCCCAGGCAATCGACCAATTGGAGTATCTGCTGTCGATCCCATCTGAGATCAGCCCGGGTCTCCTGCGAAACGATCCACGTTGGGCAGCGCTAAAGGGGGATGAGAGATTCAACAAGCTGATCGGGGCAAAACAATAGCCGGTCGCCCATGAAGGTTGATCCACGGGCGGGAAAACTCCCCCCGCCGTCGTTGCTGGTGAACGTGCCCCGGCTGATCACCGCATACTACACCCTACGACCCGACTTGTCGGTGCCCGAGCAGCGGGTCGCGTTCGGTACCTCGGGCCACCGGGGCTCATCGCTCGACGCCTCCTTCAACGAACTCCACATCCTCGCCATCACCCAAGCGATCTGCGACTATCGGCGTGACAACGCGATAACGGGGCCGCTTTTCCTTGGCGCCGACACCCACGCCCTCTCCGACTCAGCCTGGGCCAGCGCCCTTGAAGTACTTGCGGCGAACGAGGTGACCGTCCTGATCGACCACGACCAGGGCTACACCCCCACGCCGGTCGTCTCTCACGCGATCCTCACCCACAATCGAGGCCGTAGCTCAGCTCTCGCCGACGGAATCGTGATCACGCCGTCTCACAACCCGCCGCGCGACGGTGGCTTTAAGTACAACCCAACCAATGGCGGTCCCGCCGATACCGCGATCACCGGCTGGATTCAGGATCGGGCCAACACGCTGCTCACCGACCAGCTGCGCGGGGTGAAGCGGAGCCCATTCGATCGAGCCGATCGCGCCGCGACTACCCGCAGGCACAACTACATGGAGTCGTACGTCAGCGACCTGGCCAACGTCGTTGACTTCGACGCTCTGCGCTCGGCGGACCTTCGGC
>JBKPAO010000032.1:0-103711 GCA_046726475.1 Gemmatimonadota bacterium
CTCGGCAATCGCCTCCCGCATGCCGACCACCTTCGATCGAGCGTTCAAGCGAGCTCGCCGAGACAGGCGTCGATCATGCCAACGGCGGTATCCATGTCTTCCTGGTCGATGATGAGAGGTGGTGCGAGGCGGAGCGAGCTCTTCCCCGCCCCGAGGAGCAGGAGGCCCTGCCGGAACGCCCGCTGCACCAGCTCGTTGACCAGGTCGGGCGCTGGCTCACGGGTCTCGCGGTCCTTCACGAACTCCAGCCCTACCATGAGGCCACGCCCGCGGACGTCGCCGATGCAGTCGTGCTTGGTCATCAGCCGGCAGGCGTCCGCCATCAGTCGTTCGCCCAGTCGGGCAGCGTTGGCCATCAACCCATTCTCGACCAGATCGAGCGTCGCCAGCGCCGCCGCGCAACACACCGGATTCCCGCCGAACGTCGAGCCATGGGCCCCATTCTCCCAGGTGGTGACAGACTCTTTCGCGATCATCGCGCCGATCGGCATCCCGGATCCGAGCCCCTTGGCGGTGAGGACGATGTCCGGCTCGACCCCCTCGTGCTCGCAGGCGAACATCTTCCCGGTCCGTCCGACACCGGACTGCACCTCGTCGGCAACCAACAGAATCCCGTAGCGATCACAGAGAGCGCGAAGGTCCGCCAGGTAGCCGTGGGGCGGAACGACATAGCCACCTTCGCCCTGGATCGGCTCCACGAAGATGGCCGCGACATCGTGAGGATCCAGGTGCCGCGCGAACAGGTCCTGCTCGATGACCGCAATGCAGCCGCGGTTGCAGGCCGATTCCCGGCTACAGAACTGACACCGGTACCGGTAGGCGAAGGGGACGTGATGAACGTCGGGAAGGAGCGGCCCGAAGCCGGCGTGCTGGCGCGCCTTGCTGGAGGTGAGAGTGACGGCACCGGTCGTACGGCCATGAAACGCACCCCGGAACGCTACGATGGCGGTGCGGCGCGTGGCGTGACGGGCGAGCTTGATCGCCGCCTCGACGGCTTCGGTCCCTGAATTCGTAAGGAACACCCGCTTCTTGGAGCTGCCCGGTGCCAGCTTGGCCAGGCGCTCGCACAACGTCGCCATCCCCTGATAGTAAAAATCCGAGCCGCAGATATGGAGAAACCGGTCAGCCGCCTCCTTCACGGCTGCAATGACTTTGGGATGCCCGTAGCCGGTGGAGGAGACCGCGATCCCGGCCATGAAGTCGAGGTAGCGGTTGCCATCGACGTCCTCGACCATGGCGCCGCTGCCCCGCGCAACCACCAAGGGGTATTCCTTGATGTAGCAGGTGGAGGTCCATTCGGCGTCCTGCGCGACGACGCGTTGAGCCTTTGGCCCCGGCGGTGATACCACGATCCTCGGATAGTCCCTTCCACTCATAATGGCCCCTTACGCTTCGATGACGGTGCGGCTCTGTTCCCGCATGAATTGAGCGACATAGTACGGCCCACAACCACCCTTCCCCGTCGAGCCCGAACCCTTCCACCCGCAAAACGGCTGCGCACCGGGCCAGGCGCCGGTAGTAGCTCCAGTTCGCTTGTTCGCGTAGCACACTCCCGCCTCGACTTCATCGAAGAACCGGGCGACTTCCCGCGGATCGGCGCTGAAGATGCCGGCTGTGAGACCGTACTCTACCCGGTTGGTCTCCTGGATCGCCTGATCCAGATCGGTCACCTCGCCGATCGCTATGAACGGCACGAACAGCTCGTTCTGGTAGAGTGTGCT
Source organism: Gemmatimonadota bacterium (assembly GCA_046726475.1). Lineage (GTDB taxonomy): Bacteria > Gemmatimonadota > Gemmatimonadetes > Gemmatimonadales > GWC2-71-9 > CAVVWJ01. Next base: position 1,722 of record JBKPAO010000032.1, read on the forward strand.
CTCCAGCGGAAGGCGAGCGACGGTTGGAGCAACGAAATAACCCCGATCGAAGATGCCACCGGTCAGCCGGGTCCCCCCCAGGAGAACCGTTCCTTCTTTACGTGCCTGGGCGACCGCCGCTTCGAACCGGTCCACCGCCCGCTGGTTGATCACCGGTCCATAGAACACGTCACGCTCGGAGGGGTCACCCATGCGAATACCACGGGTTTTCTCGATCAGCCGCTCGAGAAAAGAAGTGAGAACCGATTTCTCGACATAGACCCGGGAGGTGGCACTGCACTTTTGATTCTGCAGACTAAACGCCGAACGCATGACACCCTCGGCCGCGGCATCCAGGTCCGCGCTGCGGAGGACGATGGTGGCGTTCTTTCCACCCAGCTCCAGGAGGCAGGGCTTGATCCAGCGGCCGCTCAACCCCGCGTGGATCCGGAGACCGACCGCCTTGGACCCGGTAAATACCACGCCATCGACGTCGGGATGCTGCCACAGGGGATCGCCGATCTCCTCTCGCCGGCCGAAAAGGATCTGGAAGGCGCCCGGAGGAACCCCGGCGTCCCGGTAAATGTGATACAGCTCCAATCCGGTCCACGGAGTGTCCTCCGCCGGCTTGTACACCACCGTGTTGCCGGCCGCCAGCGCCGCCGAAGACATTCCGGCCGACAGCGCGAGCGGAAAGTTGAACGGCGCGATACAAGCAAAGACGCCGTACGGCCGGAGAACATCGGTGTTCCGCTCGACCGGCGTGATCCGGGCCATCGCCCGGACGAATCCATCGGCATCTTCTACCTGCTGGCAGTAGTAGTCGATGAGGTCGGCGGATTCCTCCGCATCACCCATCGCCTCGAGCCTGCTCTTCCCCACTTCGAGACTCATGAGGGCGGCAAGGTCGTACTTTCGCTCGCGGATGATCGTCGCGGCGCGACGGAGGATGCTTACCCTATCCTGCCAGGAGCGGCCCGCCCAGCTGGCTCGGCCTCGCCGTGCCGCCTCGACGGCGGCGTCGACGTGGGAGCGGGTGGCCGCGGCAAAGTATCCCAGGATGTAACTGGTATCGATGGGAGACCGGTCGATCACCGGCTCCTCGTCAGTCTCTATCGGCTGACCGTCGATGTAAAACGGATGCGGCCGGCCCGATGCCTTCCGAATGTGGGCGACCGCGTCATCGAACCGTCGGTGGAACTCGTCCAGATCCCCGCTGGCTGAGGTGTAGGTGATCTTGGTTGCTGTTATCAATGGACACCTACCTTGTCCGCGGTGCGTGCGATCGCCTGGGCCAGGACGGCGGTCAAATCCCCGATCTGTTCCTCAGTAATAATGAAAGGGGGCGCGAGCAGGGCGAGGTCGCCGGTCCCGTCGCTCAAGTGACCGGAGTTGGGCCACAGCAGCAGACCGAGCTCCAGCGCGTTGGCCGCGACCGTTTCCGCCACGCGGGCGGCTGCAGGAAAAGGGCGACGGCGTTCTTTATCGGTGACGAACTCGATGCCCGCCAGCAATCCCTTCCCCCGCACGTCGCCGACGATGGGCAATGAGCACAGCTCTTGAAGTCTTTGGTGCAGGACCGGACCCATGGCGGCACACCGCTCGATCAATCGGTGGCGGCGAAGGTATTTGATCGTGGCCACCCCCGCTGCACAGAGAGTAGCGTGATGGGAAAACGTTTGGGCATGGAGCACGAGCCCCGAGCCCCTGGCGAGGCGATCCACCAGCCGGCGGGGTGCCACCACCGTGGAAAGCGGTGCGTACCCTCCCGCGATTCCCTTTCCCAGGATCAACAAATCTGGCACTGCTCCATACGGCTCTAACGCGGACCACGTTCCGGTGCGCCCGGCACCGGTGAGCACTTCGTCTGCAATCCAAAGGACGTCGTGCCGGTCGCAGATCTCACGTATTCGTCTCCAGTAGCCCGCCTCGGGAACTGAGGCGCCGGTTGCGGAGCCGCCTACCGGCTCCCCGATCAATGCGGCAATGGTCTCCGGCCCCTCTCTCAAAATCGCGGCCTCAATCGCATCACCATTGCACGCCGGACACAACGGAGGTGCGCCCTGGCACTCACAGCGATAGGGATACGGAGCCGGCACCCGGACGACGGGTACCAGCCAGGGCCGAAAATACGACAGGTAGGGCTCGCGGGAGGAAGCCGACATCGCCAGCAGCGTGTTGCCGTGATAGGAAGGAGCGAACGCAAGCACCTTCCGTTTGTTGGGACGGTCGGCTTCGACCCAGTATTGGCGGGCCAGCTTCAAGGCCGCCTCTACCGCCTCGGATCCGCTGGCCAGAGGATACACCAGCTCGAGATCTCCGGGGGAAAGTCGCGCGATTTCTCCGGCGAGCTCCTCGACCGCATCATTGGTGAAGACCGTTCCATTCACGTAGGCAACCGTCGCCGCCTGGCAGGCGAGCGCATCGGCGATCTCGCTGACCCCGTGCCCCACGTTCACGACGTAGGCGCCCCCGCTGCCATCCAGATACCGCTTTCCTTCGGCATCGTAGAGGTAGCAGCCCTCCGCCCGCACGATCCGCGGGTATTGGCGGCCGAGCTTCCGATAGAAGACGTGGGACTCTGGATGGCTGTGGTCTGTCATGGCGGATCGCGGAATGTGCCTGGGAGGCCTGGATGGACGCCAGGGGGAGCTAGAGCTGGGAGCTGGGGGAAGTCGGTGGCTGGGAGTCGGCAGCAGCCAAGTGGAAGTCAAAGGTATGAGCCGAACGAGGACTGGCTATCAGCTATACACCGGTCCCGAGTATACACCGTCCCCAGTATACACCGTCCCCAGCCCCTAGCTCCTAGCTCATGACTCTCTGGCCCACATTCTGCATAGACATGGTGCAGTCCGGCTTCCTTGGGCCGGTGCGGAAACCCTTTCCGTGGTCGGAACCATGCCATCTCCACTTGTAGTCGACGCTTTACGCGAGCAGCTGGTCCGGGTGCTCGAATGGTATCGGCAGCAGCGGCCGGCCTTTGGCTGGGGCGTGGTACTGCACCGGCGAAATGAGCGAGGCAAATTGCGGTTTGGGGCAGTGACACCGGCCGGCGAGAGCCTCATCCTGACTCAGCCGCTGTTGGCCGCCCTGGCCACCGGGCCCTGCTGGTTGGATGGCGCGGTGCGGGTGCGGCTGACCTGCCGGCACCTCACCCAGAATCATCCCTGGCTGGACGCGATCCAGCGACCCGACCGACCGCCATTGGTCGAAGCACTCGCGGTCTGCTTCGATCCCGATGCTTCCGCAGCCGAATGTGAAGCGTTTCAAGCGATGGCCGGTACGTTGACCCCTGCGACTCTCCCTTCCGAACTCTTTCTTCTTACAAAGCGTAGATCTACCGGGTGGCCGCTGTAGGAGCCGTCAGTCATCAGTCGTCAGTCGTCAGTCCAGCCCAGGATGCATCTCCAGCGGGAATAGGCTCGTAGACGAGCTGATTTGGTCATTCCTTCAGTAGCCATCTCGCTACTGTGCGACAATGGGGAATTACCGGGACCTTTCGGTCTGGAAGCTAGCCCACCGACTCGCCCTGACAGTCTACCGGGCCACCACAGCCTTTCCTGCAAGCGAGCGGTATGGCTTAACTGCTCAGGTAAGACGAGCCTCCGTCTCGGTGATCTCAAACATCGTGGAGGGATCAGCTCGTCACGACTGATCCGCTCCCTCGGCCGAAGCCAGTCGATCATCAGTCCTGACTGATGTCTGACGACTGATGACTGACGACTCCTACCAGCAACTACTTCAGAAAGAGTAGATCCCGATACGTCGGCAGCGGCCAGAGATCGGCCGCGACCAGCGTCTCCAGCGTGTCTACTACGTTGCGGAGCTCCACCATGGCGGGTTTGAGCTCCCGGCTGATCTGCGCCGCATGGCGCATGGGATCGCGGTCGTGATGGGCGGCGGCGCGCTCCACTGCAGTCGTGGCTGCCCCGAGCCGAGTGACCAGGTCCACAAAGGTTCGCAACGATGCTGTTTGATCGGCGCACTCTACGCCTGCGGCCTTGGTCGCTGCGATTGCCCCCGCCATCCGCTGTTGGTGCTGAAGCGCCGCCGGGAGAATCTGATTCCGCGCCATGGACACCATGGTCTCGGCCTCGATGCCGAGCTGCTTGATGTACTTCTCGATCGCGATGTGGGTGCGGGAATCCAACTCCGCCTGGGACAGCACGCCATACTTCCGGAACAGCTCTGCGTTCTTCTTGTCTCGTAGCACGCCGAAGGCGGCTACCGAGTCCTTGAGGTTAGGGAGCCCGCGTCGCTCGGCCTGCGCGTGCCACTCCTCGGAGTAGTTGTCGCCGTCGAAGATCACCCGCTTGTGGGTGTGGATCAGCCGCTTCAACACTTCGACTACCGCAGACTGCAGCTTGGCCGGCGTAGGCTTGGCACCTACTGCGGCCTCGAGCTCGCCCGCGATGCTATCGAGCGACTCCGCCACCATCGTATTCAGCACCGTGTTGGGCCAGGCAATACTGGCACTGGAGCCGACCGCGCGAAACTCGAATTTGTTGCCGGTGAAGGCAAACGGCGACGTGCGGTTTCGGTCTCCGGAGTGTCGCGGCAACATGGGGAGCGTCTTGGCGCCCAGGTCGAGTATGCCACCCTTGATCGTGCGCTTGGGAAGGCCGGCCTCGATCTGCTCCAGGATGTCACCCAGCATCTTCCCCAGAAAAATGCTGATGATAGCGGGAGGTGCCTCGTTGGCTCCGAGCCGATGGTCATTTGCCGCCGAAGCGATCGAGGCGCGCAGCAAGTCGGCATGTAAGTCCACTGCCCGGATCGTGGCGCACAAAAACACCAGGAACTGCATGTTGGTGTGCGTTTCATCCTGGGGATCGAGCAAGTTAACGCCGGTATCGGTCGACATCGACCAGTTGTTGTGCTTGCCCGAGCCATTCACGCCGGCAAACGGCTTCTCATGCAGAAGGGCCTGCAAGCCATACCGCGGAGCCACCCGCTTGAGCGTCTCCATCATGAGCATCTGGTGATCACTCGCGATGTGACTCGCCTCGAACAAAGGCGCGATCTCGTACTGTCCTGGTGCTACCTCATTGTGCCGGGTCTTCACCGGGACGCCGAGCCGATACAGCTCCCGTTCCGCTTCGGCCATGAAGGCGAGAACCCGGGGAGGGATGGTACCGAAGTAGTGATCCTCCAACTGCTGACCCTTGGGTGGCTTGGCGCCGAAGAGGGTCCGCTCGGTGGTGAGCAGGTCGGGCCGCTTATAGAAGAGCTCGCGGTCGACCAGGAAGTATTCCTGCTCCGGGCCAACGGTCGTCACGATGCGAGAGACGCCCTGGTCGGTGCCAAAGATCTTGAGGATTCTGAGTGCCTGTTTAGAGAGCGCCTCCACCGAGCGGAGGAGTGGGATCTTGGTGTCGAGCGCTTCGCCGGTCCAGGAAACAAACGCAGTCGGGATACAGAGGGTGACGTTATTGTCTCCCCGCATAAGAAATGCCGGGCTGGTCGCATCCCATGCGGTGTAGCCCCGGGCCTCGAACGTGGCTCGAAGTCCGCCGGACGGAAAGCTGGAGGCATCCGGCTCACCCTGAACCAACTCGGACCCGGAGAAGTTGAACACCACACCGCCGGAGCCGTCGGGTGCGGCGAGCGAGTCGTGTTTCTCCGCCGTGAGTCCGGTGAGCGGTTGAAACCAGTGGGTGTAGTGAGTCGCTCCGTTCTCGATGGCCCAGTCCTTCATCGATGCCGCGACCACGTCGGCCACCGCGGGATCGAGCGGCTCACCACGGTCGATGGTCCGGAGCAGGCTGCGATAGACTTCCTTCGGCAGGCGCTGCCGCATCATTCCGCGGGAGAAGATGTCGCTGCCGAAGATGCTGTCGATGCGCTCTGCCGCGGTCATGCCGCCATTGAGGGAGCGTGCAGTAGTCGTCACGGGTCCTGGTGCCTCTGCTGTGAAAGATGGACGGGTCACTCGACGATTAACCGACCGCCACCGGGGTGGCGAATGCCTGCTCGATGTCGGACATGTCGGGATCGGGAAGCTCGGTGTATACGGGATTGGAGAGGTAGCGCTCCCCGAAGTCGCACACGACCGAGACGATCAGTTTGCCCGCACTCTCCGGCCGCTTGGCGACCTGGAGCGCGGCCCAGGTGATCGATCCACTGGAGATGCCGGCGAAGATCGCCTCCTCTCGCGCCAGCCGGCGCGCCGTCGCGATGGCATCGTCGTTGGTGACCCGGATGACCTCGTCATAAATCTTGGTATCGAGAATGGCGGGCACGAAGCCGGCACCGATACCCTGCTGCCGGTGTGGCGACGGCTGGCCGCCGGACAACACCGGGCTCTCCGCCGGCTCAACGGCGACGATGCGGATGGCGGGTTTTCGCTCCCGGAGGTAGCGTCCCGCGCCGGTAATCGTGCCACCGGTTCCCACGCCGGAGACGAAGATGTCGACTTTGCCGCCGGTGTCGGTCCAGATCTCCGGCCCGGTCGTCTGATAGTGGATGGCGGGATTCGCCGGATTTTCGAATTGGCGCGGCATCCAGGCACGGTTTCCCAGGCGAGCCAGAATCTCCTCGGCTCGGGCGATCGCCCCCTTCATGCCTTTAGCCCCCTCGGTCAGCACCACCTTGGCGCCCAGGGCGCGAAGCATATGGCGTCGCTCCATGGTCATTGTGTCGGGCATGGTAAAGACGCAGCGATAGCCCTGGGCCGCCGCTACGTAGGCCAGCCCGATTCCCGTGTTCCCGCTGGTAGGCTCCACGATCAGCATCCCGGGGCGGAGCCGACCCTTCTCCACGGCATCGTTCACCATCGCCGCACCGATCCGGTCCTTCACCGAATCGAAGGGGTTGTAGCCCTCGTGCTTAACCGCTACGGTGCCGGGAAGCCCCGCGGTGAGGCGACTGAGCCGAATGAGCGGAGTGTTTCCGACCGTCTCGGTGACATCCTGATAGATCCTGCCGTGTGCCATGGGGGCCTCGACCGCTAAAGCCTAAATCGGTGATCGATCGTGATTGGCAAGAATAATAGGAGCGGACGGCTAACGCTTCTGCAGGAGGTCGGCGCAGGAGTGCGCCAGCTCGGTGAGCTCGCGTGCCCCCCACTCACCCTGATCGGTCAGGCAGGGCAATAACTCCGACGGAAGTCCCGATACCCCGACCCGCGCACCGCTGATCGCCCCCGCGATCGCAGCCATCGTATCGGTGTCGCCGCCCACCCCTATCGCCGTGCACATCGTTTCCCAGTAGTCGTCCGGTGAGCGAAGATAGGAATACAAGCTCCACAGCAGGCTCGGGGTGACGAACGCGGAGATTCCCTGCCACCGGGGATGCGCAGGGTCGAGCCCGCTCTCGTGGACGTGCCGCGCCGCCGCCGGTGGCGGCAGCGAGACCCAATCAGCCAGCCCCCGGATTGCCTCAGCCACCGATCGCTCGTCCGGCTCGGCACACAATGCGAGCTCCGTCAGCAACGATTTCGGATCCACCGGTTCCCGCTTGCCGGCATGCCAGACGGCGCAGGCAACGACGGCAGCTCCGGCAGCGCAGCGGGGATCCAGGTGAGTGATGCGGCTCTGCTGTCGCGCCGCGCGCCCGACCTCCTCGCGCCGGTCGAACAGAAGACCGAGCGGTCCTGCCCGCATGGCGCTTCCATTTCCGGCATAGGGAGCCGCCGTACCCGATTCCGACCAGGGCACTCCCATCAGAAGACGGAGCGCCGCCGAACGGGTTCCCTTCCCGGCTCCCACGTCCCGGCGGTCGCGAAACAGCTGCGCCAGACGAGCCGCAAAGGCGGCAGGATCCCAGCAGCGATGCTCCTGAAAGCTGCGCAACAGCTCCCGGGCTAGCTGAGTGTCGTCGCTGTATTGGCCGAAGGGATATCGCGGATGGCATCGTTCGGCGGCGCGGCCGGTCCGCATCCACCGCTCGACGTACTCCCCGGCGACTTCGGGCGGTTCGGCCTCGACCACGAAACCGAGCGCATCACCCAATGCCTGGCCCAGAATGAGCCCGGTGAGCTGGTCGCGGATCACGCCACGGGCGTCACTTCCCGCCCGCAGTGTTTGCACACCCGAGCCCGGGCCAGGATTCGCTCGGCGCAGTAGGGACAGTCGCGCTCTACTCGGGGGGCATCGCGCTCGCCTGTTGCCATGCTGGATGGGCCGCCGCGACGTTCCTCCAGTGCCACGACCTGACTCTGAATCTGACGCCGAAATTCGAGGGGGGCCGAAATTCGGGGAAAGGATTCCTCGGTGCCGCCGGTACCGGTGATCGTGATGGAGCCGAAGTCCAACATCCGGCCGATAATGCCCTGGTCAACGCTGATCGCTTCGATCTTGCTGAGCAGGGTCTCGATCGACTCGCGCTCGATGAAGCCGTGCTTGGCGAGAACCCGCTTATTGGTAGCCGCGAATTCCGAGCTGGTGTACCGAATCAGCGGGCCAATGGCCAGAAGGAGCCCGATCCCGACGAGGACCAGTCCGAGCCACCAGTACTGAGGCTGGTAGATGTGCAGCACTATGGCCAGCGCCACCCCGAGTATCACCACGAGAATGGCGCTGCCGAAAATCGTCCAGTGGAGATGCGCACGATAGACGATGCGCTCGCCGTCCAGCAGATGATCGTCGAGGTAGCTCATCGCAACAAGATAGAGTGGTCACTGCCGATCAGGGACTGGCGGCCAGAGAAAGAGCCTCGCACTCGCGAGGGCTTTCCTGAAAGCAGGACACCTTAGGGCCGGCCAGCCAGCAGATGGTTGATTGTGTTGAGCAGGTTCGTGACCGCAGTCTCCAGCGGCGACGACTACTCTGCTCTCAGCGGGTACGAAGGTGGGCCTGCTGGCGCGAAGACGATAGAAGAGATGTCACTACGGACTGCAACCCGAACCTGATACGCACCTTCTATGTAGCCTGCGGCTCGTTGGAAGAGAACGGACAGGGTGGGATTCGAACCCACGATACCCGTGAGGGTACACCGGTTTTCGAGACCGGCTCCTTCAGCCACTCGGACACCTGTCCTGGTGCGGGCCGAAAGATAAAGCGTGAACGGTAAACAGTGAACGGTGAACGGGAGGTCGCATCTAGTATCCCGTTCACCGCTTACCGTTTGCCGTTCACGCCTTACATCTCGTTCTACTCCATCGCCGTGTCCCCACCCGCACTCAAGGCGCGGGCCCGCTCCACCATGCTGATGAACTCCTCTCGATAACCATCTTCGTCATCACCGCGAGCCTCCCGCGCCAGCGCCAGGACGAGGTTGTAGTCAGCGGTTCCTTTGTACTCCGAGTTGCGCAGGACCATCGCGAAGGCCGCTACTGCGGACGCGAATCGGAGGTCGTCGGAGGATTGGCGGTCACCCCGATCCACCACCGGAACTGAAAGCAGGCGGCTCCGGCTCATGGTGGGCTCCTTATAGCGTAACCGTACGGTGAGCAGCTCCGAGCTCCGATTGGCACTCGGCCGGATCGTGACCTGCTGATAGGTGAGACTATCTTCGCCAATCGCGACCGGTGCGGCACCAGTCGGCACCACCTCATAGAGTGCCGTCACCGCATGGCCGGCACCCATCTCGCCGGCGTCCTTCCGATCGTCGGCGAAGTCCTCCTTGGCAAGGAGGCGGTTCTCGTAGCCGAGCAAGCGGTACGCCTGGACTCGTGCTGGGTTGAACTCGACCTGGATTTTCACGTCCTTGGCCACGGTGAACAGGGTACCGCCGAACTCCCGGACAAAGACCTTGTGCGCCTCACGAAAGTTGTCGATGTAGGCGTAGTGGCCGTTCCCCTTGTCGGCCATCTGTTCCATCTTCGTGTCCTTGAGATTGCCGGTGCCGAAGCCCAGGACGGTCAGGAAGGTTCCCTCTTCCCGTCTGGTCTCGACCAGCCGAATCATCTCCGCGTCCGAGCTCACGCCGACGTTGAAGTCACCGTCTGTCGCCAGAATGAGGCGGTTATTGCCCTCGGGAAGGTAATTCTCTCGAGCGACATCATATGCCAGCCGCAACCCGGCTCCCCCGGCTGTCGAACCGCCTGCCTCCAGACGGTCGATCGCAGCCAGGATGGTCGTCTTGTCGGAACCTGAGGTCGAGGGGAGAACCAGCCCGGCGGCCCCGGCATACACCACAATCCCGACCCTATCCTCTGGCCGAAGCTCCTGGACTAGCGCCCGGAATGCCTGCTTGACTAGCGGCAGTTTGTCCTCGGACTGCATCGAGCCGGAGACATCGATCAGGAACACGAGATTGCTGGGCGGCAGGTCTCGTGTCGCCATCTTCTTGGCCTGCAGACCGATCCGTACCAGGCGATGCTCAGGCTCCCAGGGACATGGCCCCACATCGGCACTGACGGCGAAGGGGTGACGGCCAGTCTGATCGGGATAGGTGTACGAGAAGTAGTTCACCAGCTCCTCCAGCCTTACGGCGTCGGCGGGAGGGAGCGTCCCCTGGCTCAGGAATCGTCGGACGTTGCTGTAGGAGGCGGCATCGACATCGATGGAAAAAGTGGATAGCGGATTGGCTGCCGCCGTGAGAAAGCGGTTGTCTTCGATGCGGGCATACGCTTCGGTGTTACCCGGCTCCGCTTGTCGGCGCCAGGGTTCGACTGGAAGCCCATCGACTACTGTTCTGCCGTCGCGCTCGTTCTTCTTTTCTATCTTGCCGCGCGCGACCCCTCCGGCCCTCTGGGTCGGTGCCGGCGCAGCAACGGCTGCATCGGCACCGGTGGTGACGATCTCCTGCAACTGGAGAGCAGTCGGCTCCAGCGTGAAGTCGTGAGTGGTCGTTCGACCAGCGCGCACGGTGATCGTCGCTTGCGAGGACTTGTATCCGATGAACGCAGCCCGAATTTCGGCCCGCCCCTCAGACACCGCCGGAAAGCTGTAGGCTCCGGCTGAATCGGTTAACGAGCTGAGGGCGGTGCCGACGATGAACACCTGCGCGTTCGCGATTGCCGCGCCGTTGGGATCTCGCACATGGCCCACTACTCGGCCGGTCTTGGGAGCGAGCGTTACCGGCGCAGCGGCAACGCTCGTGAGGGTCAGTAGAAACAGCAGAAAAAAGCCCGGGATCTGCCGGGCGGGAAGAGAACCGGGGAGTCGCATGAGACGCTCCGAGCGCAAGGGATTGCGTTAGACCGCCGAGGCTGGCGGCCATGTTCTCTGGAGATGCAGCAGCGGACGAGACTCACACACGGGGGCCCCGAACCCCTCTTACAATCCTCCTCGGTACTGTTCAATCCACCGCGCGCTGATACTGGGGTGGCCAGGTTACGTTGGCTCCGAGGACACGCGCCGGCCGAAGAGAGTTACAAGCTCATCCGTTTACTGAGGAAGAACCGCTTGAGCAGGTCTCCGCACTCCTCGGCCATGAGGCCACCGACCACTTCCGGCCGATGGTTGGTGCGGGGGTTTCTCAGCAGGTCGTAAACCGAGCCCGCCATACCGATGCGGGAGTCATAGGCCCCAAAGACAACGCGACCGACCTTTGCCAGGACGATCGCGCCGGCGCACTGAGCGCAAGGCTCAAGGGTGATGTACAGAGTCGCCAACAGGAGCCGATCTTCACCTACCTTCTGCAGCGCGCGCTGCAGAGCAAGGAGCTCCGCGTGGGCGGTAGGATCTCGCCGCTGCATCGTCTCGTTGTGGGCTTCGGCCAACACTTCGCCTTCGGCAATCACCACTGCGCCCACAGGGACCTCTTCCCGCACCGAGGCAGCGCGGGCGAGGCGGATCGCAGCCTCCATACCCGTCAGATCACTGGGAGAGGGTGTGCCTCTACGCACTGACCATCTCGGGCTCTCTCGCGCCCCGTTCGACTCGTTCGAACCTCAGGTCGTCGCCATGCCGCTCGACCCGTATGGTGTCACCATCCTGGAAATTGCCCTCCAGGAGCTCCAGCGCGATGGGATTCTGCAGCCGCCGCTGGATGACCCGCTTGAGCGGGCGGGCCCCATAGACGGGATCATACCCCTCTGCCGCTATGAGTGCCTTGGCCTCCGGCGTAACCTCGAGCTGGAGGTGACGCTGCTCCAACATGTGCTCCAGCCGCTCCAGCTGCAGGTCAACGATACGCACCAGATCCTCCCGGCTGAGCTGCCGGAAGACGATGATGTCGTCCACCCGGTTAAGAAACTCGGGCCGGAAGTGGTTGCGCAGCTCATCGCGCACCCGGTCCTCCACTCGTTCCCATCCCTTGGGATCCAGCTGTGCCCCGGCATCGACGATATACTGGCTGCCGATGTTCGAGGTCATGATGATGACGGAGTTCCGGAAATCCACCACCCGGCCCTGGCTGTCGGTGAGCCGGCCATCGTCGAGAATCTGAAGCAGGACGTTGAACACGTCAGGGTGTGCCTTCTCGATCTCGTCGAACAGGATGACGCTGTAGGGCCGCCGGCGCAACGCCTCGGTGAGTTGGCCGCCCTCCTCATAGCCGATATATCCGGGAGGGGCTCCGATCATCCGGGCCACCGAGTGTTTCTCCATGTACTCCGACATGTCGAGGCGGACCATGGCCCGCTCGTCGTCGAACAGAAACTCCGCCAGGGCCCGGGCGGTCTCGGTCTTTCCTACGCCGGTGGGGCCCAGGAAAATGAACGAGCCCAATGGCCGGTTCTGGTCCTGCAAGCCGGCACGGCTCCGGCGCACGGCGTTAGCGACCGCGGTAACAGCGGCGCGCTGTCCCACGACCCGCTGGCTCAGCTCGTCCTCCAGCTTGGTGAGTCGCTCGCGCTCGGACTCCAACATCTTCGAGACCGGGATGCCGGTCCACTTGGACACGATGTCGGCGATATCCTCGGCGTCGACCGCCTCCTTGAGGTACATCGTTCCTGCCTGGACCTCATGCAGACGCTTTTCGTCTTCCGCCAGCCGCCGCTCCAACTCGGGAAGCCGGCCGTAGCGCAGCTCGGCTGCCTTCTGGAGATCGCCCCGCCGGGTGGCTTGATCGATCTCCGCTCGCACGGTCTCGATCTCCTGCTTGAGCTGTTGGATCTCCTGGAGCGCCGCCTTCTCCGCCTGCCACTGCGCCTTCATTGCATTGCTCTTCTCGCGCAGCGTGGAGAGCTCCCGCTCCAGGGCCTCGCGGCGCTCCACTGCCGCCTTGTCCTTCTCCTTGCGCAGCGCTTGGCGCTCGATCTCCAACTGCACGATGCGCCGCTCTACCTCGTCGATCTCCTGGGGCAGGCTGTCGATCTCGATCCGGAGACGGCTGGCCGCCTCGTCGATCAGGTCGATCGCCTTGTCCGGGAGAAAGCGATCGCCGATGTAACGATCGGAGAGCGTGGCTGCGGCGATGATGGCGTTGTCGGTGATTTTGACGCCATGGTGAATCTCGTACTTCTCCTTGAGACCCCGCAGAATAGCGATGGTGTCCGCCACGGTGGGCTCACCCACAAAGACCGGCTGGAATCGCCGTTCGAGCGCCGGGTCCTTCTCGATCTGTTTGCGATATTCGTCTAGGGTGGTGGCCCCGATGACGTGCAGCTCACCCCGAGCCAGCGGCGGCTTGAGCATGTTGCTCGCGTCCACCGCGCCCTCGGCTGCGCCAGCCCCAACAATGGTATGCAGCTCATCGATGAAGGTGATGTACCGGCCCTGGCTCTCGGTCAGCTCTTTGACCACTGACTTAAGCCGCTCCTCGAATTCGCCCCGGAACTTCGCCCCGGCCAGAAGAGAGCCGATGTCCAGCGCCACTAGCTCCCGGTTACGCAGGGACTCGGGAACGTCGCCGTTCACGATCCGCTGAGCCAGGCCCTCCACGATCGCGGTCTTCCCCACGCCTGGCTCGCCGATCAGCACCGGATTGTTCTTGGTCCGGCGGGAGAGCACCTGCATCACGCGCCGGATCTCCTCGTCCCGGCCAATGACCGGATCCAGCTTTCCTTTACGAGCCTCTTCAGTGAGGTTGCGGGTGTACCGCTCCAGCGCCTGATATTTCTCCTCCGGCGTCTGGTCGGTGACCCGGTGTGAGCCACGGACGTCCTGGAGGGCGGTCCGGAGATCGTCTGCTGACACGCCGTGGGAGCTGAGGATAGCCCGCGCAGTGGTTCCTTTCTCCTCAACCATCGCCAGGAGAAGGTGCTCGGTAGAGACGTACGCGTCGCCCAGCTTCTTGGCCTCCGCGTCCGCCCGGTCAAAAATGCGGTTCACCTCCCGGCTGAACGTGGGCTCCGCCCCAGCGCCCGCTTGGGTGGGGAACCGGGCGATCTCCCGCTCGACTTCCTGCCTGATCGCGGTGACGTTGAGTCCGGCCTTCTGAAGCAGGGGCTGCACCACCCCTTCGTCCTGGGCCAGCAAGGCAGCAAACAAGTGAGCGTCGTTCACCACTGGATTCCCTCGCGAGCGAGCCAGCTCACCCGCATCGCGAAGCGCTTCCTGGGCCTTTATGGTCAGCCGCTCTGGTCGGATCATTGCTTCCTCACATGCACAAAGGCCCGACCCACCGGACACTCCGGAGGCATCGGTTGATAGAACCTGAGAACCGCCGCCGGGTATGGCAAGGGCTGTACCCGCCAAAACTGCCGCTTTGGCAGAGAAATCGGTCGGTGGAAACAAAAACAAGGGGCAGCGTTAGACGCTGCCCCTCTTTATTTCACCTAATCCCGGCGACTTCACCTGCCAGTAGCCACTCGCTTTTGCGCGATCATCTTCCGGGTAAACCGCTCTCCATCCACCGTCAGCTGGTAGTAGTAGACTCCGGTGGTCGCCTCTCGCTTGCCATCGAGGTACCTACCGTCCCAGAAAGCACGGTAGCGCCCACAGCGAAGTCGGAGGCTGTCCAACCGCTCGCTGGAGCCGTCGGCCAGGGCCGGAATCGCCACCACCTGAACCAGCACGTTGTAGATCTTCAGACTAACCACCGGCTGATGACCCCGCGCGCACACCTCCTGAGAAATCTCGAATGGAATCGTCGTCGCCGGGAAAAACGGATTGGGGTAGTTCTCCTTCAACTCGACTCGCGGCGGGAGCACGTTCGCCTGTGCTGCGACCGGGGAGCCTGCCCCCACCAGAAGCCCGAGCCACCACCCCGGCCACACCAAGCGGACCATGGGCGCTCCTCTTCATACAAGTTGTTCAACTGGTGGTGGTACCTCCGGAGATCGGGATGCAGCTATGGGATTTCAAGGGAAGGTCTAGAGGCGGCAAGCGAGAGTCAAGGGAGGTTGGCCTCCATCAGACCCTTTCCCTTAGCCGCCGAGTGTCTCCGTCCCGCACCGTAATCCCTCGTTCGTCGGCCCATTCCAGCAGCGGAATGACGAACTTTCGGCTGAGCCCCAATCGATCGCGGACTACCGCAGGAACGATGCTTCCCCGGCGCCCCAGGTCATTTAGGACCCCAGTAAACTGTTCCAGCGCTTCACGGGTATAGTAGCGGTCCCGCTCGACTGCCTCCACCCGGCCGCTCGCCGCAGCCAGCCGGAGCAGGGGCTGAAGATCCCGGTGTCCGGTCGACCGCTCCAGCTCGGTTACCGAGGGAGGGCTGAGATGTGCCTGACTTAGGATACCGACGATGCGGTCTATTTCCGCGTCTCCCCCCGCGACGCGGGGGACGAAGCCAGCCAGGCTGACTACGCTGCCAATCCTGCGGAGACGGCCAGCCCTGGCAAAGTCACTCAACGCCTTCTCCACCACAGCCTCAGCTTCGGCCAGACCATGACGGAGGGTCTCCAATGGCATACCCGGGGCACTGGGATGCTCTCGATGATACGCGCGCAAAAGAGCGAGGGCGCGTAGGCCTACCGCTTCAATCAACGCTGCGGTCACCAGGAGGTCGCCGAGGAGGCACAGCCCCGGCTCCCGACGTGCGATGTCGGCTGCGTTCTTCCGAGGAATCCCGAGAAGAATAGGTAGCTGCGACGAGCGAACTCCTCGAGGACGTCTCTCCAGCAGACTGCGGAGTCGCTCAGCGGGCTCCTGAGAAGCCAAGTGAGGCGACCAGATGCTCCGCTGGCGCGGGGGTTGAGGGTCAAGGACGCGCCCGCCGCCGATGGTGTCGACTGGACTGTAGCTTCTCAGCACGAACCGATCCTGAGATCTGGCGACCAACGGTGTTTCGAGCTTCAAGCGAGCCATTCCTCGTCCGCCAGGGTCAATCGGAACTTGGGGAAACACTCGGGCCATGACCTCTCCCGTGCCCAAAAGAACCCGGAGCCTGGTACGTGAGGTGATCGGTCGCAAGGCGTGCCGGTCGAGTACGATTTCCACATCCAAAGCTTTGCTCGGTGCCCAGGGCAGCTCGTCAGTCAACAACATCATACCGCGGGAGAGCTCGGAGCGGTCGATGCCGGAGAGTCCTACCGCCGTTCTCACGGCAGGCTCTGCGCGTGCGATGGAGTGGCCGTAGCTCTCCAGCGAACGCACTTTGCCGCGGCGCCCGAGGGGGAGTGCCAGGACGGCGTCGCCGATCTCGATGTGGCCCGACCATGGGGTCCCGGTGACGACGGTGCCGACACCTGCCAACGAGAACACCCGATCGATCGGCATTCGAAAGGCGTCGGTGGCCGCACTCTCAGCGGGAGCCCTGATGTGACTGGCGATTCGATCACGGAGGGCATCGATTCCCAGACCCTTCCGAGCCGAAACGCTGATCGGCGGCTCGAAGGCAAGCGAAGAAGATTCGAGGCGCTCGGCGACCTCTAGGCTGACCAACTCGAGCCAGTCCGCATCAACCAGATCTGCTTTGGTGATGACGGGAATGCCCGCCGGCACGCCGAGCTGGTCGAGAATGAGAAGATGCTCGAGCGTCTGGGGCATGATGCCTTCGTCAGCAGCAATGACCAGGAGCGCCAGATCGACACCGGAGACCCCGGCGACCATAGTGCGAACGAAGTCCTCGTGGCCCGGCACATCGACGATGCCGACAACTCGTCCGCCATCGAGGTTGAGTGGCGCAAAATTCAGATCGATGGTAATCTCCCGGCGTCGCTCCTCCACGAGCCGGTCCATGGCACGCCCGGTCAGCGCGGTGACCAGGGTGGATTTGCCGTGGTCGATGTGCCCCGCCATCCCGATGATCATGCCGCTGCCCAGGGTCGCTGGGTCCAGAATTCCAGGGCCGGTAAATCGGAGCCCTCGCCCAGATGGTATTGGATGTAGCGCGCCAGGAGGCGCCGGTGGGCTGCACCGTGCCGTGCGTCGAGATCAGGCAAAGTGGCGCTCGGATCGAGGAGCGCCAACAGATCGAGCCGGTCCTTCTCCGGCAATTGGGTGGCCCCGTGCTGCGTGGCGCATACCGGACAGAGTGCACCGCCTTCCCGGGTGCTGAACGGCAAGGGGCCATCGACGGGTAGCTCTCGCCCGTCTATGACGCAGACGCCCAGCGCCGGCGCAAAGCCGAGGGCGCCGACCAGCTGCCACAAGAGGCGGAACCCGAGAGGCTCGATTGCCCCCGGTCCCGCGCTGTCCAGCAGATCGAGCGCTGCCTGCAGTACGTCAAAGCTCTCGGGGTGGGGATCGGAAGGAGCGAATCGGAGAATGACTTCGCTCAGCGCGCAGGCAATCGCGTAGCGCTCCAGGTCCGAGGCCAATCCCACATGCAGCTTCTTCAGATCAAATCCCGCGAGAATGTTCAACTCGCGATGCTCCTTCATCAGCAGTTGGACTTGCCCCTCGCTGAGCACCTGAAGGGCACCCCCAAAGCGGCTCTTCGGCCGGAGCGCTCCCTTAGCGATGCCGCTCTGAACCCCATGATCTCGAGTGGCCAGGCGGACGATCTTCGAGGTCTCACTGTACCGGAAGGCTGAGAGAACGATGGCAGGGGTGGACAGCAGCGGCATGCAGAAGACCTCTACCTACAGTCCGGGGTCATCCGTTGCTTCCACCCCTGGGGGTGGCACACGGGCGAGCAGAATTTGAGTTGCGCATTGACCGACCGGGACGGTCCTGATCTTGGTAAAATCGGGACGGAGAATGTGCACCACGCCTTTATCGGAGCATCCTGCCTCCAAGGCGTAGACCCGTCCCTGACCATCGACTGCGACCCCGGTGTTGGCGGGGATCGCGACCCCATTTCCTTCCCCCCGCACCACCGCGCGTTCTGCGGTGTCGAATTCCATCAAGCCCTCGGTGCGGGAGCTGATCAGGAGGCGGTCCCCGCCATCGGCGGTCAAGTCACCGGGGCCGAATCCGAAACCACCAAAGCTGGCAAGCTCCTGGCGGCGCACCGGGTCAACCACAGAAAGGCGGCCTTCATCCACGCTAGGATCCCCGTCCTGCACCACATACACCAGTCCATCACCGGCGACGGTGCTGAACTGGGCGTTGCCGGGCCCAATCAAGGGAATGGAATCCACCAATCCTCCGATCAGACCGGCAGCCGGATCGACCACACTAATCCAGCTCTCGCCGGCGGGCTTGCCGAGCGAGTCGAGGTTGGTGTTCATGACCAGCAGTCGGCCGCGAGTAAAGGTGACCTGCTGGGGGGTATTGCCGACCGCGATGCTCGCGGTGTCGCCGGTCGACAGATCGACCCGGGTGATCGTGTTGCGTTTGGCGTTTGACACATACACGATCGAATCATTTACCAGCGCGGCGCCGGCGACTCCGGCGCCAGGCTCCAGCGGGATGGTATTCACCAGCTGACCGAGCCGGAGGTCGACAACGGCGATCGCATCTCTGCGACGCAGGGGGACGACCGCCGTGGCTCCCCGGGTGGTCACACTCACCGGGTCCACGTCGGACGCGCCGAGCGGTATGGTAGAGACCTGGATCGGTGCGACCACCGGAAGCAGGCTCAGAGTTGCCCCGGTGCCGTTGAGGACTACCACGACTTCCTCCGGCGCCGGCGGAGGAGCAGCGGTCTCGGCACAGCCGCACCAAACAGCCATACTCAGCGCGAGTCCGGCCAGAACGGCAAAGCGACTGGTGTTCATGCATGGAAAGATCGAAGCGTAGAGCTTGGGCCGCCAGTCGTAAGCCGATCAAAACCGAAACCGCGCCCCGCCGAAAACCCCTCGGGGACGCCCCGCGAAGCCCACGACCTGGTCGTACTGCTGGTTGAGCAGATTCTCCACCCGAAGGGTCCCGGACACCTCCGGAGAGCCGGAGCCACCGCGGAGCAGCCGGAGTTCACCCGCCAGATCTACAAGCGCATAGGCCGGCAGCGTCACCCGCTGACTGGGAAACTGATTGAAATCGACATCATCACGCTTGCCGACGTAAGTCAGCGATCCACCAATGGTGACTCTCTCGGAGACCCCGGCACGTAGCGCCAGCTCTCCCGAATGAGTGGGCCGTCGTATCTGGCGCTCACCGCTCGCAAACGAAGGAGACGGCATGCCGCCATCGTCGGTCGCTTTGGCCAGCAAATAGGTGTACGAGGCGGACGCGCCGATACTACCGGGAAGCGATGCCGTGAGTCCGGCCTCGATGCCTCGCGCATATGCCGCTGCCCCGTTGAAATACGTTGGCTCTTCGGGAGGTGCGCTGCCATCGTAGAGGATCATGTCCTCGAAGCGTTGATCGAAATACGTCGCCCAGAGGACCAGCCGCCCCGAGCTCACGGGCTGCTCAACCCCCGCTTCCCAGCTGAAAGACCGCTCCGGCAGGAGTGCCGAGTCGCCGACCACGAAGGGTGCATCGCAGAACTGCTCGCAGAAGGTAGGAGCCTTGAAGGCACGACCCAGCGAACTGCGAAACCTGGTGCCGGATCGTAGCCGGTAGGATGCGCCCGCCCGGTAGGTACCGAAGGTGCCGAACGCGCTGTTGTCGTCGAGCCGAGCGTTCAGGTCCAATGCGAGACCAGAAGCAAGATCGATCACGCCCTGAACGTACGCTCCGAATGTGGTACGACCGCGGTCGAAGGGAGTGTCCGGAGCGGTAGCGATTCCACCGAAGTTGGATGTCGTTTGACCGGTCTGTCGCTCCGTCTCGCGCTCGATTTGAGTGCCCGCCGTCAGCGTAAGTGCCGGTGTAAGAAACGCACTCAGCCGGGCATCGATGTTCCCCCGATCCGATCGGGTATCGCGATGCGAGGCAAACCCGAACCCAACGGTGTCAGCCGCATTGTCCATGGCGTCATCGAATTCGTCATCGCTCCGGCTTCCACTGCCGCTGAGGTGGAGCTCGTAATGGTCTCCCAGGCGTCGGCCCAGGTCCACTCCCAGGGCAAGCGCCCTCTCGCCATTAAACTGGTTGCTGTCTGCCAGCGCTCCCGAGAAATCCGTGGGAAATCGATAGCGGTTGTCACTCCAGCGGCCGGAGAACGCGAGGTTACTCTTCGCATCGGGTCGCGCAATGATCCGGCTACTGAGGACTGTGTTTCCGTAGTCGTTATTGAAGGGATACGTCCCATCGGTCGAGATGCGGCCGGCGCCGGCGGACCAGCTCACTCGATCGCTGCCACCCAGGACATCGACATGGCCATTGACACTGCCGAAAGTGCCCGCCTCGGCGCTACCTTCAACTGATGTTGGACCCTGTCCAGTCCGAGTGAACACCTGGACGACGCCGGTTACAGCATCCGATCCGTACACGACGCTGGCCGGCCCCCGCAGGACCTCGATCCGATCGATGTTGTCCGTTGTCAGATTGGCCCAGTCATACCCACCACCCGCCCGGTTCACCGGGATCCCATCGACCAGCACCTTTACGTAGTCGCTCTCTCCTCCCCGAAGAAACAGCGAGGTCGTGCCGCCGTAGGAACCTGTCTGAACCACGCTGGCGCCCGGCACTTCGCGCAGCGCGTCCTGGACGAAGCGCAGTCCCCCCGCTCTGATCTGATCCCCGGTGATCACGGTGACGGATGACGTTACCGCGTCAGCCGGGGTGGGGAGCCGAGTGGCTGTGACCACTAGATCTTTGAGCCGCGTGGTATCCTGACCTTCCTGAGCGCTACTCTGAGTGGCGGCGGTAAGCGTTGCTACCAGGATGAGCATGAGCGACCGACACGACCTGGAGTACATGGCTGGGCTCCCAACGCTGAAGAGGACCATCACGGGTTATCCTCACCCGCGCGAAGTGGCACGACCTGGGGTGAACCGTCGTGCCAGATGGTGACCGCGACCGGCCACTGAAACACCCGGGATAACGTCTCCTTATTCAGCACTTGAAGCGGTGTGCCCGTCGTTACCACGACCCCGGCATTCAGGAGAACGATGCGATCGGCGAATCGGGCGGCGAGATTCAAGTGGTGAGTGATTACCAAGCCTGCGAGGCCGCCAGCGACCAGCCGGCGCACCAGCTCGAACATTTCCATCTCATGGCGCACATCGAGCGAGGCCGTCGGCTCGTCGAGAATCAAGGCACGCGGCTCCTGGGCCAGGGCGCGCGCGATGCGCACCCGCTTCCACTCGCCCCCCGAGAGGGTATCAACCGAGCGCTGGGCCAGACCGACGATGTCGCAGCGCTCGAGGGCCGCGGTGACGGCGGCGTGATCATGCGGGCCGGGAGCATCCAAGGGGCCGAGATGGGCGTACCGGCCTAGCATGACGGTTTCGAGAACACTGAGTGGGAAGACCGCTTCCTCCTGCTGGCCCACAACGCCGACGGTGCGGGCGAGGTCCCGGCGGGACCATGCCCCAACCAGACGGCCTTCGACCAGGACGCTCCCCTGCTCCACCGGAACCAATCCCAACATCGCCTTCATCAGCGTCGTCTTTCCGCTGCCATTGGGGCCGACGACCGCCACCAGCTCTGAGGTTGCGACCTCACAGGTCACCGACTGAAGCACCAACGGCTGGTCGCGCCGATAGCGAGCCGAGATGTCCCGCGCCGCGAGGATCATGCGAGGGTTCGGCGTAGCAGGAGAGCGAAGAGCGGGACGCCAATGAGGGCCGTGATGACCCCCACCGGCAGCTCGAGGGGTCGCACGGCGGTCCGGGAGACCACATCGGCCAGAACGAGGAAGCATCCGCCAACCACGAACACGAGCGGGAGCAGGACTCGGTGCAGCGGCCGAAATCTGGTTCGCACCGCATGCGGCACCACCAGCCCGACAAATCCCACGATGCCGCAGGTAGCCACGCTCGCGGCGGTGAGCAGCGCGGTGCAGAGATACACCACCCGTCGGATCCGGTCGACTTCCGCGCCCAGATGGTGGGCCGGATCGTCACCCAGTGCGATGAGATCCAGTGAGCGGGCGTGAAAGTACAGGAGTGCGAGTGGCAGACAGGCGTAGGACGAGAACACCGCGAGTGCGCGCCATGATGCGCTGCCGAACCCACCTAACAGCCAGAGGAAGGCGTTGCGAACTCCCGGAGCGTCAGAGAGGACCATGATCGCGCTCATCAGGGCGCCGGCGAAGGCGCCCACTACCACGCCCGAGAGCAACAGCACGTGAGGATCCAGCCGCCGGCCCGACACCAGACTCAGACGGTAGACCAGCGCGACTGCCGACAGCGCACCGAAGAAGGCAGCGGCAGGGACGCTCCATGGCCCGCCCGCCCGCGAGGCGATTGCGATGACCGCCCCTAGTCCGGCGCCGCTGGAGAGTCCGAGGAGGTAGGGCTCCGCCAGAGGATTCCGAATCATTGCCTGGAGCGCTGCCCCACAGACCGCCAGGCTGCCGCCTACCAGAAACGCAAGTGCTACCCGGGGCGCACGCAGATCGCGCACGATCGCCGCATTGTTACTGTTCCCATGCCAGAGACCGTTCCACACATCCGAGAGCGGCAGTGCGACCGCGCCGGTACTCAGACCCAACAACACACAGGCAATCACTGCTCCGAATAGGAGACCCACCCGGGCGACACTCATCGCTCAATCTCTCGGAGCTTCGCGGCGAGCTCTCGGATCGCAGCCGGCGCCCGAGGACTGGGGCGATTGAATTCGGACCCGCTCACCCGAAGAAACCTGCGCCGGCGCACCGCCGGCACGACTTGCCACTCGGGATGGCTGGCAAACCCGGAGGGCCCCTCTGTGGTAGTAAAGATCAGGTCAGGGTTGCGCGCGGCGACCGCTTCGATGCTCACCACACCGGAGGACGCCGTGACGTCAGCAAAGAGGTTCTCGCCCCCAGCTCGCTCGACCAATTCGCTGAGGAAGCTGCCCCGTCCGATGGTCATGGGGGGCTGTTCCCAGACCAGCAGCAGCACCTTAGGGCGGCGACCGCTTACCGACCTTGCCGTTGCCTTCGCCAGTGCGGTGTCGAAGGCCACCGCCAGCGACTCGGCGGGATGTTCATGGCCGGTCAGCTGCCCAAGAATGCGACCGACTCGGGAGACATCTCGGAGGGCATCAGTATTGAGTCGGAGAGCGGGAATTCCCAGCTCGGCCAGCCGGCCCGCGACCGCGGCATTCTGTCCGGAGTTATAGAGCACTACCAGATCGGGCTGGCGAGCCAGCGTCGCCTCAATGCTTGGCTTAATGCCGTCTCCGAGATCGGGAACCGAGTGCGCGGCGGGTGGGTAATCGCAGTAAGATGTTCGACCAACCACGGCGGAGCCGGCCCCGATGGCAAACAGCAACTCGGTTGCGGCCGGAATCAGAGAGACCACGCGACGGGCCGGAGCACTCAGCCGGACTGTATCGCCGGCGTCGTCCACCACCCTGATCGTGCCTGGGGAGTGAGAAGCCGGATGGCAGCCGACCACAACCGCGCCGATCATCCACCAGCAGCGCACGCCAGCGTGGAGCGCTCGGAGGCGAGACCGACTTGGAGGTATCCGTGAAATGATTTCGCCCATCCCTTCGAGCTCGAGGAATGGGCGGTGAACGACGGGAGAACTCCGTCGGCACGCCACCGACCCTCCCCCGAGGGCTTGTAAGGTGGCACGAACGGAGAGGTCTCCTGGCTTCGGGACTCCACTCGCCTTCCCGGTTGCCCAGTGGCGTCTTGAGTGGAGCGCTTGGCCTCCAGGCCAAGCTCCCGTTACAGTGGCGGGGCCGCGCCGGTATTGCACCGGCTTCCGTGTAGCCCCGTTCGTGTTGGTTCAGTTGTACTGCAGCGCTAGTCTACGGATTCCACCCCCCGGCCGCAAGGGATGCCTCGAGCTCGGCCTTCAACCGTGCACGCTCGCTCTGGTAGACTTGCCACTCTTGGTCAGGCGTCTCCTGCTGCCGCCCCAAGTAGCGGGCGTCGAGGACCGCGATTGCGGCGACCAGCGTATCCGCAGGGCCGACTGCCTGCTGCCTTGAGCGGCGAGACACGATATACCAGCCGGCAGCAGCCAACCCGAGGGCCAGTCCACTGACCAAACCGAGGAGCACCCAATGAGGCGCAGGCGTTCGTCTCGGCAATGCGACCCGAATGAGCGCTGGCCCCGTCACCCTCCCGGTCCAGCGCCGAAACGAGCGGCCCTGAATCACCTGACTGTCTGCGAGCGCCAGACCAGGAGCAACCACTCTCGCGCCAGCTTCTTCAGCCAGCACATTAA
Organism: Gemmatimonadota bacterium; assembly: GCA_046726475.1. Classification (GTDB taxonomy): domain Bacteria; phylum Gemmatimonadota; class Gemmatimonadetes; order Gemmatimonadales; family GWC2-71-9; genus CAVVWJ01. The sequence goes on from JBKPAO010000032.1 coordinate 25,966, forward strand.
ACGTCACGCCCAAGCGCTCGACCGCCAACGATATCGAATCTTGGCCCGCTGGAATCTGATACTGAAGGGTGAGCTGCTTCTCTCCCGGCGCGATCGCGGCAGATACCAACAGCGAGTCTCCTCGCCGAGCAATTGCCCCGGAGGAGATGTCACTCTCCCCCACATTGAGTCCTATCGTTCCCGACGGCAGCGGCACGCTCCAGGACGGCCGCACAGTATCCGGTGCCACCCTGGTGAGGCGTCCACTGTTCTCGAGAACGACGAGATCGAGCACGCTCCGGGACCCATCCTGGTCCGGACGGGTGACCACCAAATGGCGAGCTTCCAGCGAGACTGGAGCGGTGCTGGACGTATCATAGACCACAACGGTGACGGGTGCGTTGACCCGGTTTGGATTGGTGGGGACGGGGGATGAGAAATACTCGATCCCGGCATACCTCCCGCTGACCACATAGAACGCGGAGGTGTCCGGCTGGAAGGTGAAACGAAAGCGCCCTTGGCGATCGGAACGAGTGGAGTCGATCGGTCCCTGGACCTCTTTACCAACCCGATGCAGCACCACCCGAACCCCGGCTTCGGGGACCGAATCGGCATTCACAACTCGGCCGGAGGCGCGGGTCTGGGCGAGAGCGGGGACGGAGAAGACGGAGAGGACAAAGACGGGGAGGACGGGCAAGACGGGTACGGCGGGAAGGAAACTGCGCCGGGGTAGTAAGAACCTCGTTCGGGTTCTTCTCAGTCCCGCCTTTCCCGCCATTCCGGCCGTGCCCGTCCTACGGATTGAACTTTCCGAAATCCTGCGGGTCCATCTTCTCGAGGTAGTCCTTCAGCTTGTCCGCCTCGAGCGATGGATTCGGGGAGGGCTCGTCGGTCTCGACCCCACTCTGATCGAGCAGCTGGTCACTGGTGAAAATCGGAGCGCGCATTCTGAGGGCGAGCGCGATACTGTCGGAGGGCCTGGCGTCCACCTGGAACACGTGATCGTCCCGTCGAATCAACAGCTCGGCGAAGTAGGTATTCTCCTTTACCGCACTGATCACCACCCGCCGCAAATCACCACCCAGGCCCACCAGGATCTGCTTCAGGAGGTCGTGGGTGAGCGGGCGTTGCGCCTTCATGCCCTGCAGCTCCATTGCGATGGCACTTGCCTCCGCGGGTCCGATCCAGATCGGCAGGACCCGCGAGCCATCCTTCTCCCGCAGAATGACAACTGGAGTGTTCGTCGTTCGATCGAGGCCGAGATGCGCTACTGTAACTTCAATCATCGAACCAGCTCAGGTACCGGCATCCCAGCTCGCGAGATATTCGACCTGCTCCGCGGTGAGCGTGTCGATCGCTACGCCCATGCTCTGCAATTTGAGCTTCGCGATCTCCTGGTCTACCGAGGCGGGAAGCCGGTGCACGGCCTTGCTCATCTTGGAGGCATCCTTGGCGAGCACCTCGGCTGCGAGCGCCTGGTTGGCAAACGACATATCCATGACGCTGGCGGGATGGCCTTCCGCGGCCGCGAGATTGATCAAACGGCCCTCGGCCAACACCATGATACGCTTCCCCTTCACCACAAACTCCTCCACCATGTCTCGAACGTACCGACGGGCCGAGGCGATGCGGGCGAGTCCCTCCAGGTCAAGCTCCACGTTGAAGTGACCGGAGTTGCAGACGATCGCCCCATCTTTCATTGCGCCGAAGTGCTCGACGCGAATCACGTGGATGTTCCCGGTGAGGGTGACGAAGAGGTCTCCCCGGGGAGCTGCGTCCGACATCGGCATGACCTCGAACCCGTCCATACGGGCCTCGAGCGCCGGAAGAGGGTCGATTTCGGTGACGATCACATGAGCACCCGCTCCCCGCGCACGGCTGGCCACCCCGCGGCCGCACCAGCCGTACCCGGCGACTACCACCGTGCTGCCGGCAAGGAGCAGATTGGTCGCGCGGATCACGCCATCGAGTGTCGATTGGCCGGTGCCATAGCGATTGTCGAACATGTGCTTGGTGTTCGAATCGTTCACTGCGATGATGGGGAACTGCAGGACGCCCTCTTTCGCCATCGCCTTGAGCCGGATGACACCGGTGGTGGTCTCCTCGGTCGAGCCGCGGACCGCACCAACCAGCGCCTTCCGGTCCGCCGCCGAGAGTCCTTCGACCCATTCACGGATGGGAGGTGCGAGATCGTCTAGCCGATTGAGTGCGATCATGTGAAGGGCTCCCACCAGATCGGCTCCATCATCTTGGGTCATGTGTGGACCAAACGCCAATGCCTGGGCGATGTGCCCATAGTAGGTCGCGTGATCCTCGCCCTTGATGGCATAGACGTGGACGCCGTGATCGCGGACCAGATGCGCCGCCACATCGTCCTGAGTGGAAAGCGGGTTGGACGCGCAGAGCGCGATCTCGGCACCAGCGGCCCGCAGCGTCTGCATCAAGTTGGCAGTCTCGGTCGTCACGTGCAGGCAGGCGGACAGCTTGACGCCGTTCAGCGGCCGTTCCTTCGCAAACCGCGCCCGAATCTGCCGCAATACCGGCATAGAGCGCTCGGCCCATTCGGTCCGGCGCTTTCCCTCGTCGGCGAGGGCCAGGTCTTTGACGTCGTAGCTAGCAGCAGTGGCAGTCTGGACGGGCATAGAGCTCCTCAGCGGGCGGCCGACAGCAGGTCCTTCACGCGGTCGGGCTGTTCCCAGGTAAAGAAATCAACCTTCTTGCCATCATATTCGCCGGTCTTGGGCTTGCGCCCGAAATGGCCGTAGCTCGCTGTCGGGCGATAGATGGGACGTTTGAGCCTCAAGGCATCGATAATGCCTTTCGGGGTAAGATCGAAGACTTCGGTCACCATCTTTTCCAGCGTGCTGTCCGGCAGGGTCCCGGTGCCAAAGGTCTGGACCAGAACGGAGACCGGTTGGGCGACACCAATCGCGTAAGCGACCTGTACCTCGCACCGCCTGGCCAGCTTGGCCTCGACGATGTTCTTGGCGACCCAGCGAGCGGCATAGGCGGCAGACCGATCGACCTTTGAGGGATCCTTGCCGCTGAACGCTCCGCCGCCATGGCGAGCCATGCCGCCATAGGTGTCAACGATGATCTTACGTCCGGTCAGTCCGGCGTCGCCGTGAGGGCCCCCGATCACGAAGCGGCCAGTGGGGTTGATCAGGAACTTCGTTCGCCGGGACTCGATTCCGGCGTCTTCCAGCACGGGACGGACGACTTCTGCTACCACTGCGTCGCGGATGGTGCTGTGACCGAGCTGCCGCGAACCGTTGCGCTCCGCGTGTTGCGTGGATACAACGACCGTGCGCACCGCTACCGGCCGGTCGCCTTCGTACTCGACCGAGACCTGTGACTTGCCGTCCGGCCGTAACCAATCGATTCGGGGATGACCGTTGAGTCCCTTTCGCACTGCCGCAAGCCGCTCCACGATACGATGCGCCAGCACGATCGGCAGTGGCATCCGTTCCCTGGTTTCGTCGGTGGCGTAGCCGAACATCATTCCCTGATCGCCGGCACCCTGCTCTTTCTTGGCCCCGGAGTCCACCCCCATCGCAATATCGGGCGACTGGCGGTCGATCGTCGTAAGTACCGCGCAGGTACGCCCATCGAAGCCGTAGGAGGCATCGGTGTAGCCGATCGACTCGACCGTCTGGCGCACCAGATCGGGGATGTGGACGTAGGTGCTGGTGGTGATTTCGCCGGCGACCACGGCCATGCCAGTCGTCACCAGGGTTTCACAGGCGACCCGCCCTGCCGGATCTCGGGCCAGGATTGCATCGAGTACCGCGTCGGAGATCTGATCGGCCACCTTGTCGGGGTGGCCTTCAGTCACCGACTCGGAGGTAAAAATGTGATGCCGGGTACCGTTCATGGGTCTGGGGTTCAGAGAGGGGGTGACGCCTGCAACAAGCGGGCCGCTGCTAACCGCTTGCTACACGCTGTTTCCGGGGGGCAAGCTAGCGACCCGGCCACGGCCAGGCAACGTCGAATGAGGGTCCAACAACCGAAGATCCATGAACTCACCTACGGCTTCTCTCACCGCGTTCGAGACCTCGGCAGCGCTCGAGGCCTTCAATGCGGCGGCAGCCGCGCTACGCGCGGATTCTTCCGGTACGGTCCGGACTACCCATTTGACCAGCGGCAGCGCCGGCGGAGAGACGCTTAGGCAGTCGTACCCGAGTCCAAGCAAGAGGACGGCGCTCAGCGGCTCGGAGGCCATTTCGCCACAGACGCTTACCGGAAGCCCCGCCGATTTGCCAACCTGGAGCACGTGCTGCAGCTGACGCACGATCGATGGATCGTGGGGAGTGAATCGGTTGGCTAATCGCGCATTTCCGCGGTCGACGGCCATGGTGTACTGGGTGAGATCGTTGGTGCCGACGCTGAAGAAGGCACTCACTTCGGCCAGACGATCGGCCATCAGCACTGCCGCCGGGGTTTCCACCATGACGCCCACCGGAACTGAGGGAGCAGCACGTATGCCCGCCTTCTGTAGTGCCCTCGATTCCTCCATCACGATCTCTTTTGCCTCTTCGACCTCATGCACCGTGGTCACAAGTGGCAGCATGAGGTGAAGATCATGTCCCGCCGCCGCACGGAGGACTGCTCGGACCTGAGGGCGGAACACCTCGGGTTGGTCGAGGCAAACCCGAATCGAGCGCCAGCCCAGGAAGGGATTGGCTTCAACCGGAGCCTTAAACGCCGCGGGGAACTTGTCTCCCCCCAAATCAAATGAGCGAATGACGACGGTCTGCTCGGAGAAAGCCAGCGCCACTCGGCGGAAATACTCCGCTTGCTCGTCCTCGGTCGGCAGAGTAGCACGGCCGGTGAGGAGAAACTCGGTTCGGAGCAAACCCACTCCCTGGGCTCCGTGCCGGAGGGCCATCTCGATCTCCTCGGGTAGATCGACGTTCCCCATTAGGGTGATCGCGCGCCCGGAGGGTGTGACCGCGGCCTCACCCACTACGCTTTCCAGCTGGAGCTCGAGCCGGTGTCTCCGGCTCACTTGGACCTTCGCTTCCTCCAACTCATCGCGATTGGGATCCAGGACGATCGTGCCGCTCTGACCATCCAGGAGAAGCATCGTCCCGTTGGGGATTCCCGAGAGCGCACCGGCAGCGCCCATGACGGCAGGAATCCCAAGGGAATGCGCGAGAATGGCGGCGTGCGCCGTCCGGGTTCCCTCTTCGCTAACCAGACCGACCACGTACTCACGATCGAGCTGGACCGTGAGCCCCGGGGAGAGCTCGTGCGCCACCACGATCACCTGTTCGTCTGCCGGGACCGACCAGAGCTCGGAGTCGGTCTTACCCAGCAGGCGCTGAATCATCCGCATCTGGATGGCGTGGAGATCGGCCAGCCGCTCGCGCAGTCGGGCCGCGCCGGACCAGAGCGCCCGGAGCTCGAGCGCGCGGAACTCGTAAGCCGTCTCAGCGCTGAGCTGATTTTTCCTGATGAGAGTCTCTACCGAAGCGAGGAAATCCTTATCCTGGGCCATGAGGATTTGAGCATCGAAGATGCGGGATTCCTCGGGACCGGCGCGCTGCAGCACCCGCTCGCCGAGCTCCCGGAGGTGAGAAACCACGTAGTCGACTGCCTCCCGCAGCCGCGCTACTTCGCCCTCAACCTCGCTCGCACTCACCGTGCGGTCCCCGACTTCGGGAAAATCCCACCGAATGATCAACGCTGGGGCGCACGCCACTCCCGGTGAAACCCCAATGCCACGAAACACTCTAGTCATTGGACGGTCTCACCAAAGCCGGTGGCGACCAGAGCAGCCAACGCTTCTGCCGCCTGCTCGGCATCGTGCCCATTGGCGCGGATGGTGATCGAACTGCCAAACTCCGCGGCGAGCATCATGACTCCCATGATGCTCTTCCCATTTACCCCGACCCCGTCTTTGCAGAGCTCGATCTCCGAGTCGAAGGTGCTCGCGAGCCGTACGATCCGGGCCGCGGGTCGAGCATGCAGCCCCTCCAGGTTCACGATCGTTGCCTCGCGCTCAATCACAGCCCTAACCGGCGGAAGAGGAGGAGAAGAACCATGGCCATGAGGGCGAAACGTACCGACGTCAGGCCCGGGCCGAACCAGCGAGTGAGCGCTACACCCGCCACCGCCACTCCCGCAGCGCCTACAGCTGCGGACCAGCCGAACCCGCGAAGATACCAGTCCGCCACGATTGGAATCGCGAGGCCGATAGCGAAACCCGCGGTCGGGGCGGCCCATTCAATCGCCCGGGGAAGCCAGGAGCCTCCAATAGCGGTGCCGACGCGCATGCCCGAGGCCATCCCGGTGCGCAGCGCCCAATAGCCAGTCCAGATCCGGATGAGGTTATAGGTCAGCAGAAAGACCAGGATAGCCCAGGCACCGGCACCCAGCACGAGAGCGACGAGGGTAAAACCGGCCAGCGATGGGACCAGGCCAGCCCAGAAGAGCTGGTCACCCATGGAGCCGAGCGGGCTGCACAAGGCCGTGCGCAGGCGGGCAATCTGCGCGCCAGGCACGCCCTCGTACTCGGCTCGGGCGGTGGCGCCAAGCGCGAGCCCCGCGAGATTGGGATGGCAGTTGAAGAATTCCGCCGAGCGCACTACCGCCTCACCGTGCCGCACCGGGTCGATGGCCTTCAGATCCTCCAGCAGCGGCTCTGCCGCGTAGCCCATCCCGACTCCCAGCATGCGCTCGTAGTTCCACGTCCCTTGCACCGCGAAGAGCCGGAGCAACGCCTGTAAGCGCCGAGTCATGTGAGCACCGCAAGCACGACTCCGGTAGCAACCCCTGCGATCAGCCATTTGAGCCGAGTACCGCGACCCGAGCTTCGGAAGGCCCCGCTTGCCGCCGCGGCCAACGCCGACCCGATTGCGACCAGGGTGAAGGCTACCGCGGTCTGGCGATCCAGTCGCACCGAGTCCGCAATGGTCGCTGCCAGCACCAGTCCGGCTAGTGTCAGAATGAATCCGCGAGCTGCGTCCCGCAGGATCCCCCCATACTGTAGCCGCCGAATGGCGCTGCTTTCGCCAGCCGCCAGCGCCGCGGATTGGCGCTGAATCGCTCGTGCGTTCCAGCGGCGGACCACCTGCAAGCTCCATCCTCCGAGCATCGCCAATACCAATCCGAGGGCCGCGCTGACCCCGAGTCCCAACTCCCACGGCGTGCCCACTCCTAGCGCGACAGCGGCGATCGTCGCCGGCCCATAATCTGGATAGCGAACCGCTCCGGCCGGGAATACGTCGAGCGCAAACAACTCAAAGAGCACCCCGATGCGAACTCCAGCTTGCAGGTCTCCGGCAAGCAGACCGGCGACGATCCCGGCGACTAAGGGACGGGAGATCATTGCTTGTGGTACGCTGACCAGATCCAGACCGACCAGGGTCCCCCACAGCAGCAATGGGATCACCACATGAGGTGAGAAGTCACTCATCCCAGACTCTTCAGGGGGACCGGTGGCGTAGTGGGGAGATCCTGTGCCGTGATCACCGCGCCGCCCTGTTCGAGGGTCATCAGCGTTCGCAGCTCCTGGTCGGTGAGATACACGAACGGTAATCGCTCACGCCGGCCCGGCCGGTGGTGGATGCCGCCGAGATTGATCCGGTGCACTACGTCCGGACTCGCGGCATGCAGGGCGGCCATCGTCTCCAGGTCACCGGTGAGGACCAGCCCCCGTTTCCCGTTGGCCTGCCATTCAGCGAGGTGGCTCGTGGCCTCGGCTACGGACACGAATCGCACCTCGATATCGGGCGCGACGGCCATTCGATAGAGTTCCTGCTCCCAGTCACTGGCGGCGACATGGTCGTCGACCAGAATGATGAGATTGATCCCCATCGGACGGCCCCAACCGATCACCACCTGGCCGTGAATGAGACGGTCATCGATGCGACAGAGCACGATGGCCATTCAGGGGATCCTGATCGAATTTTCCCCAGCGGCCACCGCCCGTGTAGCGGCCTCCCCTGGTGACAGCGACCGGTGAAACACAAAGTCCACCAGCATAGCGAGATTGACTCCGGTCACCACCTTTACGGAAGGCTCCCCCCGAAGGCGTTTGAGGACCGCAAAGGAGCAGGAGCCGCTCGCCAGGTCGACAAAGACCACCGCCGACTGCCGGTTAACTGCCCGCAACACTCGCTCTTCGAGGGTCTCCCGATCACACCCCGTGTTGCTTACCGGCACCAAGACGCCCTGGAGCCCGCTGATCTGTTCCGCCGCTTGCACGAGCGCAGTTGCCAGCGTGCCGTGACACACGACGACGCCGAGCAGCTCCTCACTCATAATCCTCCTGCAGATACTCCCGTACCCCGCGCTGCTCCTTCATTCGCTTGATCAGCCGCGCATTGAACGCAGCGGCCACGTCGACGCCGGAGTACCGCAGGAGGTGCATCATCGCGACCACCTCCGAGATCACGGTGATGTTCTTGCCCGGGTTGAGCGGAACGACCACCCGCGGCACCGGCACATCCAGTATCGTCGTCTGCTCGCGGGAGAGTCCGCTGCGGTCGCTGTCTTTGGCGGTTTCCCAATCCTCGAGCTGAACGACTACCTCAATCCGCTTCTGCTGCCTGACTGCTCGGACGCCGAACAGCGCTGGAATGTCGATCAGTCCGATGCCTCGAATCTCCATGTGGTGGGCTGCCAACTCATGGCCCCGGCCGATCAGCACGTCATTCCCACGGCGGGTTACCTGGACGACATCGTCGGCCACCAGCCGGTGGCCTCGCTCGACCAGATCGAGCACGCACTCACTCTTTCCGATGCCGGAGCGGCCCACGAAAAGAAGTCCTACTCCGTAAACATCGGCCAGCGAGCCGTGCAGCGTTGTGCGGGGCGCGAACGCCTCTTCGACGATTGGTTTGATGCGGCGATAGAACTCGGACGTTTTGAGCTTACTGCGCAATACCGGAACGCCGTTGTTCCTGGCGAGCTCCAGCAGCTCTGCAGGCACATCCTGTCCTTTCGTCACGAAGATGCAGGGCAGATCGAAGCCGAAGAACGTGACCAGGGATTCCCTGCGCTGGTCGGGCGGAAGCGTGTTCAGGTAGGTAATCTCGGTCTCGCCCAGCACGTGAAGCCGGTTCGCCGCGAACCGCCCGGTGTATCCGGCCAGCGCCAGGCCTGGCCCAGCCACCTCAGCGGCCGAGACCTGCCGATCCAGCCCCAAGTCACCGGTTAACGCCTCCAGCTGGAGCGGGTCACCCCGACGGGAGAGAAAGTCACCGAGTCGAAGCATTATTGGGGATGGTTGGACTGGACAGAGCGGGATCGCCGAGGCCGCTCCGAGGCGCGCTCGACCTGGCGTCGCAGCTTTTCTTCAGCGCGATCGAGAGCAGTGCGATGATCGGCTCCCTCTGCCTTGGCCACCAGAATCTCACCTCGTGCCACGTGGAGCCGGATCTCGGCCGTCTGATGCATCCCATTCGTGTCGAACACGACCTTCGACTCCATGGGACGGGGAGCCTGGTTTCCCAAGCGCTCGACGACCGTGATCGCACGCTCCCGCAACGCCTCGGAAATTTCACAATGGCGCGCCGTGACGGTTGTTTGCATGCGTACTCCTTTTGGGCTGGGCCTCAGGCCGCGCCCTCGATGATATCACTCAAGTGGCGTAGAGTTTCCGCCGCCGTACGCTCCCAGGTGAGCCCTTCCGCGAACCGCCGCGCGCGATCTCCCAATCGCGTAACCACGAGCGGCGCATTGGCCAGCTCCAACATTCGTGCCGCAAGTGCCGGTACATCTCCATGCGGCACCAGATACCCAGTCTCCCCATGGCGAACCGAATCCCGAAGACCCGGGCTGTCGGAGGCGAGCGACGGTGCCCCACAAGCCGCTGCCTCGATTACCGTGATGCCCCACCCTTCCTTCGGCGAGGGAAAGACGTTGGCCCAGGTCCAGCGCATCAGGTCGATCTTGCGCTCCTCGCTCACGAAACCATGAAAGGTGACCGCCTTCTCCAATCCGAGACGGCTTGCCAATCGCTCCAGCTCGGGGCGATAGTCACCGGTGCCGGCGATCTCCAGCCGCAGGTCGGATCGCTGACGGCGAGCGAGAGCCAGCGCTTCGATGGCGATCCCTATTCCTTTATAACGCTTCAGCCGTCCAACATACAAGAAGCTCGGTACGGTGGAGCGACGGCCCGGTCCCGGAGTAAAGCGGTGACTATCGACTCCAGGATGGATCACTCGCACGTGCTCGGATGCGACGCCGCGGGCGATCAGATCGTCGCGGGTACTCTCGCTGATCGCATGGAAACCGGCCGACCGATAGGTCCAGGGCAAGGGTTGTTCGGACGCCCACACCACCGCCGCCATGGGCCATGGTGCTTCGGCGAACGCTGTCGTTCCGAAGAGGTGGGGAACGATAGCACACACCGGCGTCCGAGCTCCCAGGGCAAGGAAGAGCGGAAGCTTGTTGATGTCCTCGACCACTATATCCGGGCGCTCGGCCCTGACGGCCCGGCGGACAGCAGCACGCCCCACCAGAGCAAAACTATGCCTTCCGCCGTGACGCTGGATATCGATGCCCTCCAGCGTCGCCCGAGCGGGCGCTCCCTCCCATCCGGAACAGAGCAGCCTGATGCGGTGACCTTGAGACGCGAGCCGCCCAAAGATCTCGAAGAGATGAATCTCGGCGCCCCCGGCGTGGGGGTTTGCACGATCCTGCCAATTGACCAGGAGAATGTTCACGACGTCCGGAGGAGCACTATACCTATAACCGGCCCAGTGAACGGGCGATGCCATCGAGAATGCCGTTGACAAATCCTGGAGCACGGGCATCGCCGAACCAATGGGCCAAGTGCACCGCCTCATCGATGGCGACCTTGGGTGGGACGTCTCCTCGCCGGAGTTCGTGGATCCCCAGTCTGAGGATATTTCGCTCGACCACGGCAATCCGGCTCATCCGCCAGTTCTCCGAGGCGCTTGCTGCCTGCGCGTCGAGCGTTTCCACATCCGCCACGACTCCGGCGGCGAGCGCCTCCGCCCGGTCCAAGATGCGGGGCTCGGGACCGGTGAGGCGAGCCAGGCCGCTGGCGACGCGAGGGATCGGCGGAGCTCCCTGTAGCTCCCAGGCGTAGAGGATTTGCAGCGCGCGGGCCCGACTCTTGGTCTCAATCCGGAGCACGGCGACTCCGGAGCTGGGACAGGACGTCTGCGGTGCGCAGCGCGGCTGAGGTGGCTTCATGCCCCTTGTTCCCGGCTTTTCCGCCCGCGCGATCCGCGGCTTGCTCCATCGTATCCACCGTGAGTACGCCAAAACCGACCGGTAGGCGGTGTCGCACCGAGACCTCCCGCAACCCGCGGGCAGCCTCACCGGCCACGAAGTCGAAATGCGGAGTGTCTCCGCGAATTACCGCCCCCAGTGCGACGAGGCAGGTGTAATCGCCCGTCTCAGCCGCCGCCGCCGCGGCGACCGGGAGCTCGAAGGCACCAGGAATCCACACCACGTCGACCGAGTCGCGAGGGATGCCGGCCTCGCTGCAACAGGCGAGCGCCCCGTCGAGAAGCTTTGAGGTGATCACTTCGTTGTAACGGCTCACCAGAATCCCCACTCGCCCGGAGGCGCGCAGGCGGCCGGAAAAGTCGGGCACAGGGTCAGTGAGTGAAGAGGTGACCGAGCTTGTCTCGTTTGACCTGAAGGTAGGTGCGATTTTCGTGATCGGGATCGGCTAAGAGGGGAACGCGCTCGACGATCTCGAGCCCGTACCCCTCGAGTCCAACCAGCTTCCGCGGGTTGTTGGTCATCACTCGGATCGAGGAGAGTCCGAGGTCTCGGAGAATCTGCGCGCCAATACCGTAGTTTCGGAGATCCGGAGCGAACCCCAGTCGCTCGTTGGCCTGCACCGTGTCGGCACCACTGTCCTGCAACGCATAGGCGCGCAGCTTATTGAGCAAGCCAATGCCGCGCCCCTCCTGATCAAGGTAGACAACCGCACCCTTCCCTTCCCGCGCGATCAGCTCCATGGCCCGCCGCAGCTGCACCCCACAGTCGCACCGTCGGGATCCGAACACGTCCCCCGTCAGACACTTGGAATGCATGCGCACCAGAATATTCGACTCCCCCTCGATGTCCCCATGGACCAGCGCAATGTGTTCCGCGCGATCAACGTCGTTGCGGTACCCGATGATGGTAAACTCGCCGAAGTCAGTCGGAATTCTGGTTTCGGCGACCCGGTGTACCAGGCGCTCCGTCTGGAGCCGATAGGCGACCAGTTGCGCGACAGTGACGAAGGTGAGCCCATGCTGGTGGGCGATCTCCTGCAGCTGCGGCCTGCGCGCCATCGACCCGTCGGGGTTCAGGATCTCGCAGATGACTCCCGCAGGATTCAGTCCTGCCAGCCGGGCAAGATCGACACTCGCTTCGGTCTGTCCCACCCGCTGAAGAACGCCGCCGGGCCGGGCCCGAAGCGGAAAGACGTGGCCGGGACGCCGGAGATCAGACGGAACGGTCGCGGGATTGATGGCGACATGGATAGTGGTCGCCCGATCGGTGGCGGAGATGCCGGTTGTCACCCCGAACCGACGCTGAGCGTCAACGCTAACCGTGAACGCCGTCGATAACTCTTCAGTGTTCCGCTCGGTCATCGCGGACAGGCCCAGCTGGTCGCAGCGCTCGCCGGTCAGTGCGAGACAGATAAGTCCCCGACCATGGAGGGTCATGAAGTTGATCATCTCGGGCGTGGCCAGTTCGGCGGCGCACACGAGGTCACCTTCATTCTCGCGGTCTTCATCATCGGCCACGATGATGATCTTGCCGTTTCGGAGATCGTTGATCGCCTGCTCGATAGTGCCGAATGTCGTCATGTTTCCCCGACAGCGTGAGCCGGTGAAAGGTCAGCTGTGAGCGGGAGCTCCGAGAGCCAATGCTTACCGATTACCGCCTACTACTCACGGTTTTCTAATAGTGCCGCAACATACTTCCCGATGGCATCGGCCTCGAGGTGAACCCTGTCTCCCACTCGCCGCTCACCCAGCGTCGTGTGTTGTAAAGTAAACGGGATGAGTGAGATCTGGATTACTCCGGAGGCAGGTTTGCTGTTGACGGTGAGGCTCACGCCGTCCACCGTGATGGAGCCGAGTGGGATTGAGATCCGGGCGACTTCGTCCGGGAGGCGCAGGTCCACGAGCCTGGCGTCATCCTGTTGCCTGACCCGTTCCACAGTTCCGACGCCGTCCACGTGGCCTTGGACCAGATGGCCGCCGAGCCGGTCCCCGATTCGCAGCGCTCGCTCCAGATTAACTCTTTGACCCGATGCGTAGTCCCCAAAGCGCGTGCGCTCCAGGGATGTGCGGATCACGTGCGCAGTGAAGCCGCCGTCGTTAAGAGCCTGGACCGTCAGACAGGCGCCGTCCACCGCAACGCTTTCTCCCGGCGTGAGGTCAACATACGGAGCACCGATGGTCAGCTCGAGGCCTTCAGCGGATCGGTCCACCCGCCGGACCTCTCCAACCGCGGTGATGAGACCGGTAAACATCAGGGGCGATCCAGGACCAGCAAGCTGTCGTCGCCGAGCACCCTGCGCTCAACCACCTTCCAGCGCTGGGCCTGCTCCAACCCCCTCGGGGGAAGCCCTGCCAGCGCGGGAACGCCTTGGTCGCCGAGCCAAAGGGGCGATTGGAACCAGTAGTAGCGATTGACCAGCCCGGCCCCTAACAGCGCTCCCGCAAGCTGCCCTCCGCCCTCGACCAGGAGCGACCGGATTCCAAGGCCATGAAGGGCCTGAAGCGCATCATCCAGCACGTCGGCGCGGAGCACCGTCACGCCAGCTGCTTCCAGTCGTTTGATTCTCGCCACGTCCGCGATGGGGGAGACGATCACGAATGTGGGAATCTCGGCTGCGGTGCGGATGAGCGTAAGCTGGGGCCCCAAGTCCGCCGCGCGATCGAACACCACCCGACGCGGTGGCACGCGAGGCTGGATGGTGCCTCTCACTGTCAGAGACGGATCATCGAGCCGGGCAGTTCGGCCCCCGACAGCAATAGCGTCGAATCCTGCCCGCAACCACTGGACGTACTCGCGGCTTTCCTGCCCGGAGATCCAGCGCGAGCGACCGAATCCGTCGGCTATGCGGCCATCGACAGTGGTGGCGAGCTTGAGCGCTACGTAGGGATGGGTGGTGGGTGCAAGGGAGTGCAGGAAGATCGCGTTTTGGGCCGCGGCTGCGTCACCCAGTGGTCCGAGCTCGACCTCAATGCCTGCATTGCGTAGCCGATCGCTTCCACCGGCAGCAAGCGGATTCGGATCCCTCAGGGCGGCGACGACCCGGCGGATACCTGACTGAATAATGGCTTCGGTGCAAGGCGGCTGCTTGCCTTGATGCGAGCAGGGCTCGAGAGTCACGACCATCGTCGCACCTCGAGCCCGTTCTCCCGCACCGGCCAGCGCCACCGCTTCGGCATGCCGCTCGCCAAATTCGGGATGCCAGCCTTCGCCGACGGCTTCACCGTCTTGCAATACCACCGCGCCCACCAGAGGGTTCGGCTGTACCCGCCCCCAACCTCTCCAGGCGAGGTCGAGCGCGCGGGCCATGGCCTCCCGCTCGTTCATTGCCGCGCTAGAAGCTCACCCGCAGGCCGAGGCCGGCGAATAACTTCCCCTTAGTGGTATCAAAATCCTCAAAATCGGTCGACAGGTTCTGGTCCTTCCCGCCCTGATAGCCCACCTCGCCGGTCAGTCGCACCATCGACATGCTGACTCCGGCGTTCACGAAGCCGAGGACGCGAGAGTCGCTCAACTCCACCGGGACATTCGGCTGCAGCACTGAGGTGATCGGGTCACGGAACTGAATGACGGCATCTCCGGTGTACTTATCCAATCCCAGGCCGGCGGCCATGTCGAGGATCGCAACCTGCTTACTCGCGATCAGCCGCAGGTTCGTGGCATACAGGTCCAACCCATAGCTGTAGCGATCGCCGGCGGGTACATCGCCATAGGTGACGCGGGGAATATTACGCCGCATGACGCTGACCGATACATCCGGGAGGGAACCGGTGCCCCGCAGAAGGCCGACCCGAGCCCCATAGCCCAGGCCCAGTGCAATGCTGCCGATCCGGCGCGCGTTCTGGTCAACCGAAAAATTCTGGATCTGATTGGTAGGAAGGAGCTGAGCGGAACCGAGAAAATCCACTGCGAGAAATCCGGATGGCATTCCCTTGTACAGCCCCAGAGAGCCCTCGACCAGGGGAGCGGGCATGTAGAGCTGGTCGCCAGCTGGAACGGTGGAGCTACTCCCGGTGTAGCTGAGGTCAGGAAGTACCACGTTGATCGCGTTGGCCCGGAGGGTCAGTGAGGCGTGGCCCAGGCCGCCCAAGGTCGCCGCCGAACCGATGGTGGGGTTGCCGCCGCTCACCAGCATGCCGAAGAGCGGGTGGAACGCCCGAGTACCATCCACTGCAGCAGTGCACACCCGTTCCGCATTTCCGACGTACGTGGCGCACTCTGGGGCCTGGGCCCCGGCGCGGGCAACGACGACAACGAGGAAAAACCCGGCCATGAGGTGCACGGAGCGCATCGTATTCTCCCTTACGGACGGGCGAAACGCACGGTCCTATTGCCTCGCTGAATCTCGCCCATCACCCATGTGGTGACCCCGTCCTGCGTCGCAGCGGCCTGAGCGTCCGCTACCGCGTCGGGGGGCAGTACGGCGACGAGCCCCACCCCAAGGTTGAAAACGTCACGCATTTCCTGAGTGGAGACTTGCCCCGCCTGCTGCAGAGTTCTGAAGAGCGGTGGCCATTCCCAGGCGCCGGGATCGACCACTGCGACGCAGTGCTGAGGCAATATCCGCACCAGGTTACCAGGGATTCCTCCTCCAGTGATATGGGCCAGCCCGTGCAGCCGCTCCAGAACCGGGGCAACGGCACGGTAGTAACTCCGATGGACCGCCAGCAGCGTTTCTCCGACGGTGCCGGCTCCTTCCAGGCGGTCGTTCAGGGCGAGCTTCATCTTCTCGAAGATGATCCGACGAGCCAGAGTGTAACCGTTGGTGTGCAGGCCGGTCGATGCATAGCCCAGCAACAGATCGCCTGGAGTAATCGCGTCACCGTGGAGGGCTCGGTCCTCTTCGACCACCCCGACGATGGTGCCCGCGAGGTCGTAGGTCCCGGGTCGGTACAGTCCCGGCATCTGTGCCGTCTCCCCCCCCGCAAGGGCCATCTCATGGGCTCGGCACCCACGGGCGATTCCCTCGACGACCGCGGCTATCTGCTGCACCTCGAGTCCCGATCCCGCGATGTAATCCATGAAGGCGAGGGGCATGGCGCCGTGGACCAGGATGTCATTCACGCTATGGTTGACCAGGTCCTCCCCCACCGTATCGAACCGCCCAGCCTCCAAGGCAACCAGCACCTTCGTTCCCACGCCGTCGGTGCTCAGTACCAGCGTCGGCTTTCTCAAGCCTGCGGGGATTCGGACCATTCCCCCGAAAGCACCGATTGGCCCGGTCGAGTAAGCCGTGCGGGTACCGGCAACGAGTTGGCTGATCCTGGATTTCGCCGCCTCGGCAGTCTCAAGATCTACGCCGGCAGCGGCGTACTCCGGCGCTTCGTGGGCGATCATCCCAGCGCCTCGGCAAGGGCGACGTGGGTGAGGTCCTGAAACGACCGAACCCGCTTTTCAACCTCCGGCAGGGTGACCCGCTCGAAACCACGAATCCCGAATTGCTCGACGGCGTACGAGCCCATTGCCGCGCCATACACCATCGCACGGCGCACGTTGTCCTCGGCCACCGATTGAGTACGCGCCAGGTAAGCCATGAATCCACCGGCGAAGGCGTCGCCGGCGCCGGTGGGGTCAAAGACGTTTTCCAAAGGGTAGGCGGGAACATAGAAGGTCCGCTTGGGCTCGATCAGCAGGGCGCCGTGCTCGCCCTGCTTGATCACCACCCGCTTGGGTCCCTGCCCCAGAATCCAGCGGCCTGCCCGATGAATGTTCCAGTCGCCGCTCAGCTCCCGCGCTTCACTGTCATTTACCATGAGGACATCGACGCGGGACAGGAGTTGCAGCAACGCCGGCTTCTTGCTTTGGATCCAGTAGTTCATCGTATCGCACACCACCAGCTCCGGCCGCTGCACCTGCTCCAAGACCCCGAGCTGCAGGTCGGGATCGATGTTCCCCAGAAAGAGATATCGTGCCGAGCGAAACGAGGTGGGAAGTCGCGGCTGGAAATCGGCAAAGACCCCGAGCCGGGTTTCCAGCGTCTCCCGACTCTGGAGATCGTAGGAGTACTTGCCCTTCCAGCGGAAGCTCTCTCCATCGGCTTTCTCCACTCCGGACCAGTCGATCCCCCGTGGAGCGAGCCGCTCGAGTTCTTGATAAGGGTAGTCTTTGCCGACCACCCCGACGACCTGGACGGGGTGCAGAATGGACCCTGCCACACTGAAATACACAGCGGATCCGCCCAGCGCATCCGCGGTCTCGCCAAAGGGCGTGAAGATCGAGTCGAGTGCGATGCTGCCGACTACCAGGAGAGTCATGAAATCACATCCGGTCCGGAGCGGAGATGCCGAGCACGCCGAGGGCGTTGGCGAGGACAATACGCGCCGCCCGGGCCAGCAGAAGACGGGCGTGTTCGGTTGCGGGGCCTTCGGGAGCACCGAGAGCGCGGGTGTGGTGATACCAGTTGTGCACGATGGTCGCCAATTCGTGGAGATAGGTCGTGATCCGATGCGGCTCCCGCTCGCGGGCCGCGCTCTCCACGACCTCGGGAAAGAGAGCCAGCTTCTTGAGCAGCTCGGTGTCCTGCGGTGCCGGAAGGGCTTCGAGATCTAGGTCACCACCGACCGACGCGGGATCGCGCTCGGCGGTCCGAAAGATTCCGCTCAACCGCGCGTGTGCCATCTGCACATAAAACACCGGATTCTCGTCGGTCTGCTTGCGAGCGAGCTCGACGTCGAACACGAGCTGTGATTCGCCACGGCGCATCAGAAAGTAGTAGCGCACCGCATCGCGTCCGACGTCCTCGATGAGGTCGCGTACGGTGACGGAGGTCCCCGCCCGTTTGGAGATCTTCAGCTCCTCGCCGGCCTTGGTGACCATCACCATCTGATGCAGTACATATTCCGGATAGTCGGGTGGCACCCCGATCCCGAGCGCCTGGAGCCCGGCGCGCACTCGCGTGACAGTGCTGTGGTGATCGGCACCCTGCACGTTGATCGCTTGCCGAAAGCCCCGCTCCCATTTCGTAACGTGGTAGGCCACGTCGGGCACGAAATAGGTGTAGGTCCCGTCCGACTTCCGCATGACGCGGTCCTTGTCATCACCCAGCGCAGTCGTTCGCAGCCAGAGAGCCCCTTCACTCTCGTAGGTCAACCCGCGAGCGCCGAGCTCGGCGACCACCGCCTCCACCTTTCCATCTTGGTACAGCGAGGACTCGAGGAAGTACACGTCAAAGGCCACGCCCAGGGCCTTCAGATCCAGATCCTGCTCCAGCCTTAGCTCGCGAACCGCCACCCGCTGGATCTGGTCGAGCCGATCAGCCCGCGGATCCTGGGGAAACTCGCGAACGTACGTGGCTGCGATCTCCTTGATGTACTCGCCATGGTAGCCGCCTTCGGGGATGACCAAAGGCTCGCCGGCAGCCTCCCTGACCCGGGCCTGGACGCTGAGGGCCAGATTGGCGATCTGGACACCTGCGTCGTTGTAGTAGTACTCACGGCAAACGGAGTGGCCGGTCCATTCGAGCAGTGACGCGATCGCGTCGCCCAGCGCAGCCTGCCGTCCGTGTCCGACGTGGAGGGGCCCTGTTGGGTTGGCGGAAACGAACTCCACATTGACCAGGGCGCCCTGGCCAACATTGCTTCGACCGTAATCAGCTCCTTCGGAAAGAATCCGACGGTGGGTCGTTACCAGCTGGTCCTCGGCCAGCCAGAAGTTGATGAACCCAGGGCCGGCGATTTCCGTTTTGGCGATCAGGCTGGGAGGAAGCTGTAGCTCTTGGAGAATGCGCTCTGCGGTCTTCCGAGGGTTGGCTCGCTCGCGGCGCGCGAGCAGCATGGCAAGATTGGTAGCCAGATCGCCATGCCCGGCATCTCGGGGACGTTCCAGGACAAAGTCCAGACCATCGGCGCCGAGCCGCGCGGCCACCCGCGACAGCTCGGCGCGAAGCGTATCATTCACTCGGAGGTAGCCTTTCCCTTGCTGGGCCGCGGATTCGCTTTGCCCGAAGCGGTCTCGGACTTCGCAGCCGGAGTCGATCCCGGTCTTGCGGCGTCCGCCTTCCCTTCGGAGGCTGGCTTGGACTCAGCGGCAGGCCTCTCCGATTCCGGCTTGCGCGGCCCCTTGCCGTCCTTCCCATAATCGGTGATGTAGAATCCGCTGCCTTTGAATACCAGACCGGCACCACCGGAGATCTTCCGCGTTGCCGGTTTCCCACACACCGGGCACTTGGCTCGCGGCTTGTCGGTCATCTTCTGGAATTTCTCGAAAAGATGCCCGTCCGGGCACTGATATTCGTAGGTGGGCATGGCCGCTCAAGTGAGGTAAATGAAACCAGCCAAGAAACTTAGCGGAGGACTCCACAGCGTTCAAGGAATCGGCATGACCTACGACGGGCGGTACACACCCCACACCTGACGCAGGGTGTCACTAATCTCGCCTAGGGTGGCCCGGGCTCGGACGGCGGTGATTATCGGCGGCATGAGGGGCTCCGTTCCGCGGGCAACCCGCCCGAGGTCCGTCAGCGCTGCCGTGACCGATTCGGCATTCCGCTCGCGTTTGATTTGAGCGAGACGAATTCGCTGCTGGTCTTCCAACGACGAGAAGTCTGGGTTGTCAATTGAGCTCGGCGGCGAATCGTCGCTGAATCGGTTCACGCCCACGACGACACGCTCACCGGACTCCTGGGCTTTTTGGAGCTGGTAAGCACTCTGGGCGATGGCTTCCTGAAAGAAGCCTCGCTCGATCGCACGGGCCGCTCCGCCCAATCGATCGACTTCGGCAATCAGCTCGCGGGCCCCAGCCTCGATGGAGTCGGTTAGGGCCTCGACGTAATAGCTCCCGGCCAATGGATCTATTACACCGGCGACTCCGGACTCGTACCCCAGAATCTGCTGGGTGCGGAGCGCCAGCGTCGCCGATTCAGCAGTCGGAAGGGCGAGTGCTTCGTCATAGCCGTTGGTGTGCAGCGATTGGGTGCCACCTAAAACCGCGGCGAGTGCCTGGACAGTTACTCGCACCACGTTGTTGAGCGGCTGCTGTGCCTGAAGGGTCACGCCACCGGTCTGAGTATGAAAGCGCATCCTCGCCGTCGCCTCACCGGCACCAAACCGCTCCCGGACCAAGCGAGCCCACAAGCGCCGCGCCCCCCGAAATTTGGCAGCTTCCTCGAAGAGATCGTTGTGACTGGCAAAGAAGAAGGAGAGCCGCGGGCCAAAGGTGTCTACCGCCAACCCCGCCTGAAGACAGACATTCATGTATTCCAGGGCGTTTGCGAGAGTGAACCCGACCTCCTGGACCGCGGTCGCCCCCGCCTCACGCATGTGGTAGCCGCTGATGGAGATGGGATTGAAACTCATCGCCTGGTCACCCACGAAGCGGACGATGTCGGCCACCAACCTGAGGGAAGGAGCCGCCGGGTAGATGTACGTGCCGCGGGCGACATACTCCTTGAGCACGTCGTTCTGAACCGTGCCAGTCAGCTGCTTCGCGGCGATCCCCTGCTCTTCCCCGGTCACGACGTACATGGCGAGGAGGATCGCCGCGGTAGCATTGATCGTCATCGAGGTGGAGACGCGATCCAGTGGGATGTCGCGAAATAATTCCTTCAGATCATCCACGGTATCGATGGCAACGCCGACGCGCCCTACTTCGCCCTGCGCCATGGGATGGTCGGAGTCGTAGCCCATCTGGGTCGGGAGATCGAACGCGGTCGAGAGACCCATCTGCCCCGCCGCAAGCAGTTGTCGAAAGCGGCGGTTGGTTTCCTGGGCCGTTCCGAAGCCGGCGTACTGGCGCATGGTCCAGAGCCGGGTCGTGTACATGCTGGGGTAGGGACCGCGGGTGAAGGGAAATTCGCCAGGACGGCCAAGGTCCCGGGCCGGGTCACCGGACCAGTCGTCCGGGCCATAGACGGTTTTCACAATGCAGGTTGTGAAACCGGGCCACTCGCTCGCGCCGCCGTGCGGCGCAGCGTATCGGCGACGTAGCCGACGTCCTCCCGGGAGCCGATCACCAAGGGGGTGCGTTGATGCAGCTCTTGCGGAACTATATCGAGGATCCGCTGTACTCCATCGGTCGCAGATCCTTCGGCCTGCTCGGCGATGAAGGCCATCGGGCTGGCTTCATACAAGAGCCGCAGCTTCCCCCGTGGGTTCTTGGTGTCTGCCGGATAGAGGAAAATCCCACCGCTGATCAGGTTGCGGTGAAAATCGCCGACCAGCGAGCCGATGTATCGGCTGTTCTTCGGGCTCACGCCGTCACTCAAATCGCCCTTCAAACCCCGTACTGCGGTCTGCATTCCCTTATCCCAGCGGTGGAAGTTGCTCTCGTTTACGCTGTAGTACGTGCCGACACGGGGAGTGATGATCCGCGGATGGGAGAGCAGGAACTCACCGATGGTGGGATCCAGTGTGAATCCGTGGGCACCTTGTCCCGTGGTGTACACCAGCATCGTGCTGGAGCCGTACATCACATAGCCGGCGGCAACTTGCTTGCAACCGGGCTGGAGCACATCGCCGGCCGTACCCCGGCCATGCATGCTGACGCGGCGATAAATGCTGAAGATGGTGCCGACCGCCGAGTTCACATCGATGTTGGAGGAACCGTCGAGCGGATCGAATAGGACGGCGTACTTTCCCGCCGCGTACTCCGGTGGAACCGGGATAATGTCCTGATCCTCCTCCGAACCCATCGCGCAGACCCGGCCGGTGTGCTTCAGGCAGTTCTTGATGGTCTCGTTGGCGAAGACGTCGAGCTTTTGCTGTTCCTCCCCTTGCACATTTTGAATCCCGGCAGTCCCCAGGATGTTCACCAGCCCAGCCCGCCGGATTGCGGCGGCAATGATCTTGCTGGCCAACGCGATATCATAGAGCAGGTTGGACAACTCACCCGTTGCTTCCGGGTAGCGGTCTTCCTGGTCGAGGATGAACCGCTCAATTGTCGTTACCGATGTTTCCAACGCGCCTCCTCAGCTGCCGTTATTAATCTCGCACATCGTAGGTCACCGAGCCCCGCCGCGATTGAATCGTCATCCGGTGGCCATCAGTCGTCACGTTCACCGTTCCGTCCTGGTCGGTCCGCCAAACCGCCACCCCGTGTTGGCGCAGCCGGCTCAACGTCTCCGGGGCCGGATGACCATAATTGTTGTGGCCAACAGAGATGATCGCGCTCTCCGGCCGGAGCGAGTCGAGCCACTCGTTGCTGGTGCTTCCCCGGCTTCCATGATGACCAATCTTCAGCAGGTCGACCCGTCGAATCCGACTCCGCATTTCCTGCTCGGCGGGAAATCCGGCATCGCCGGCGAAGACCACTTCGAAGTCGTGGTACTCAATCAGGAGAACCAGCGAGTCCTCGTTCAGGTCTTCACCCCAGCCGGTCCAGTTAGGATCAGGGTGCAGAATGGTGAAGTCGAGACTGTCGAGGCGAAAGTGCTCTCCCCGTCGTCCAGTGTGCCAGGGGATCGCCTCCGCGGAGAGCTGCTCCAAGAAGCGATAGTATAGCGGGTCCGGCACCTGCTCCCCGGGCTCGATCACGACACCGGCATGGAATCGCTGCAACACGCTAGGAACGCCACCGAGATGGTCTGCGTGAGCGTGCGACACGAAGGCGAGGGCCAGCTGTCGTGCCCCGTGGCGCGCCAGGAAGGGGACCACAACCCGGCGCCCAGCATCGCCGGCGTCGCTGATAGGTCCGGCGTCGATCAAGATCCACCGCCCCGCAGGCGTACGCAGAACGGCCCCGTCTCCCTGCCCGACGTCGAGAAAATGTAACGCGAAGCCGCCACCACCGTCAGCCGACCCGGGGGTCCATCCGCGGAGTAGGCTGACTCCTAAGAGTGCGACACAACCCCAGCCCCAGCGTCGAGTTGCTTCGGCCAGGGTATTTCGCTTGCCCATTGCCCAGAGACTTATCAGCAATACTGCCAGCCAGGGCGCAGCAGCTCGAAGCTCGGCGGTAGTGACGAGGTGACCATAGGGCAACTCGGCTCCGACCGTTGCGAGAAGCTCGAGGAGGTGCAGCCCCAGGCCCGCTCCGCCGGCGAGTGCACCAGCCAGCCATGGCCAAATCGGATAGAGCAGGAGGCTGGCAAATACCCCCGGAATCGCCAAGGCAGCCAGCGGAATGGCGGCGAAGTTGAGCAGAATTCCGACCATTGCCACCGTACCGAGGACGGCGGCTGTGAGTGGGGCGGTCGCGAGCGTTGCGCCCACCGAGGAGGCGAGTGTCCTCCAGCCGAGCCAAGTTCCCAACGACCGATCGGTCCAACGGGTGAAGGTGGTGGCACCCCAGAGAGCTGACGCCGAAAGCCAACCTCCCAGGTCCACGATCGACCATGGGTCCAGCAAGAGGACGCAAAGGCATGTCGCCGAGAGGAGAGCGTTGGGCTCTACTCTGCGCTGGCGCAGTCGGCTGAGCGCCAGTAGCACGGCCAAGGCGGCGGCACGGGCCGCAGGCGCGGGCCAGCCGAGGAATGCGACATAGCCGACGCTGACGCCCGCAGCCAAGACGAGTGCTCGTGGCCGCGCGATGCGAAGGGATCGGCAGATCAGGAATATCCAGGCGGTGATGACGCCAACGTGAAAGCCTGAGATCGACAGCAAATGGACCAGGCCGGACTGAGCGAACCGATCCTGCAAAGTTCTATCGATGCCGTCGCGTCTCCCGAGCACGAGGGCGTCCACCATCGGGGCGCGTCTACCGTAGAGCAGCCGACTGGCATCTGCCAACGAGGTACGAATGCGCGCACCAGGTGTCGGATGGCCGCTGGGGTAGCTGACACTCGCGACGATGAGTGTTCCCGATGGGCGGTGGGCGACGCCTGGCCTTGGCATCCACTTCCCCTGAACAGCGAAGCTCAGACCTGCCGCCGAACGGCGGCCAACCGGCCAACGGGCAGTGACCGGGCCCCAACATCCGGCATTCAGCGGTTGCACCATGAGGCGCGCTCCCGCCGAGTCTGCTGGCGCGAGCAGGCGCACCGTGAGCTGGAGCCGTCCGGGCGGAAGCCGGGCGGCGCAACTTCCGGTCTCTCGCACCCAAGCGATCTGTCCGCTAATCCTGCCCATCGCCGCGGCGGCACACAGTAGCCCCAGGAGTGGGTGGCGGCGAAGCAGCACCGCTCCGAGTGCCAGTCCAAGAACGCTGGTCGGCCCCAAAAAATGCAGAAGGCCGGTCGCGAGACCGGCCCCGTATGCCGCGGTGAAGAGTATTGGCGCCGACGCCTTCATCGGCGGTGCTGCGCTACCGAGGTGCTACTCCACCTCGCTTGCCGCAGCGCGGCGCGACCGAAATCTTCCGGAGCGCCTCCATTACGACGACCTCGATGGCGGCCCGACTCTGCTCCTTTTCCAAGTTGACCTCGGTGACGATGGAGCCCTCCCGTCTCGCCACATACCGAGGCGGAATCCGATTCAGGGCGAATGTCAGGACGTCCTCCCGGCAGAGCTCGCAGCCGCAGAAGGCGGGGAAATGGAGACGCAAGGTGTCGTAGGCAGCGACGACGTGCTCTTCCACCAGATTCTTGATCACAGCAATGCCAGCGCCGGCCGGACAATCGACCCGGTGAAGGTGGATCCGGTCGTTCCGGTGAGCCGTACCGTGTGATACTCGCCGGCCGCGGTCGGAGGTAGATCCAGCAGGACCAGATGATTGGTTCGGGTGCGGCCAAGCATGAGACCGCCCCGTTTAGCGGGTCGCTCGACCAGGACCTCATGCGTCTGTCCGACGCGGGCGATGTTCTTGCGCCGCACGTTGAGTCGCACCGACTCGATGAGGCGGCGCAGTCTCGCCGCAGCGATCGATTCGGCCACGTGATCCCGGAGCCGGACGGCGGGCGTCCCCTCCCGAACCGAGTACTGGAAGGTGTAGGCATCGTCGAGGTCGGCTTCGCCGATGAGCTCGACCGTCTGCTGAAAATCGGCTTCGGTCTCCCCGGGAAACCCGACGATGATGTCGGTCGAGAGCGTGATACCGGGAATCGCCTGCCGCAACTGGGAAACGACTTCCAGATAACGCTCTCGGGTGTACCGCCGCAGCATTCGCTTGAGAACGGCGTTGGAGCCGCTCTGGACCGGTAGATGCACATGCTCGCAGACCGCTGGCGTGGTCGCCATGGCTTCGATGACGCGCGGAGTAAAATCGGTGGGATACGGACTGGTAAAGCGCAGCCGCCGGAGGCCATCGATCTGGCCCGAGGCGCGAAGCAAATCGGCAAAATCGTGCTCGCCATCGTGGTAGCTATTGACGGTTTGCCCCAGCAGGGTGACCTCGCTGGTACCCTCCTCCACCAGCCGCGCTATCTCCAGGACAACGTCCTGAAGCCGACGACTTCGTTCGGGGCCACGGGTGTACGGGACGATGCAGAAAGTGCAGCGGTAGTCACACCCCCGTTGTACCGTCACAAAAGCGGTGGGAGCCTTATCCCGCATGGCGGGGACGTCCTCGTAGTGCTCCCACGATCGAAACTCGGTATCGCTCACCCGTTGACCGGAATCGGCCAGACCAAGGAGGTCGGGGAGATTGCGGTAAGCGTCGGGCCCGACCACCAGGTCCACGCGGGGCACCTTGGCAAGGAGTCCCGGTCCGAGGCGCTGCGCCATACATCCCACGACGCCGAGCACGTCCCCATCGCGCTTGTAACGCTGCAGCTCTCCCAAACGCCCGATTACCCGCTGTTCGGCATTGTCCCGCACAGCGCAGGTGTTCACCAGCATCACATCGGCATCGGCTGGATCGTTGGACCGCACGTAGCCGTTGCGGCTGAGCACGCCGAACATCAGCTCGGAGTCCGCCACGTTCATCTGGCAGCCGTAGGTCTCGATGTAGACGCGTTTCATGAGAGCAGGAAGATATTGGGATGGGAGGTGAGCGGTAAGCTCACCGACTACGGCCTGACCGAGATCCCGAAACCCAGGAGGAATGCCCGCTCGGAATACACGTCCTCGGAGCGCCAGACATGCTCTACAGTAAGGTCTATACCCGCGCGCTGCTGGCCAAACCGCATTCCGGTGCCGGCCGAAATCCCGAACTCATGGGGGCGGCCACCGGGGAGAAGAGGAAAGGGAAGTTGAGCATAGTGGGCGCCGAATCGCAGGGGCCAGCGAAAGGGATTCTTGAGGTCGGGGGTGTACTCCCCGCCGGCGGCAAATTCCACCGTATTCACGGCACCTACGCCACCCTGAGCCAGGAGATCGCTGTTGGCACCGGACCAGGTACGAAACAGCGTGTGGGCGGCCAGGTCCAACTTCCCGGCAGGTTGCCAGCGGAAACCCAGACCAAGACTGTAGGGCAGATCTACTTGGCCGACCCGAGTGGAGTCTCGGTCTACATTCACATGTCCATCGGAGCGCGCCAGTGCACCGACCGCGAATTGAGGGCCAAACTGGCGGATTACCCCGACGGAAATACCCAATCCGGCATACGAGATTTCCGAGCGCTGGGTGGCGGAAAGATAGTTGGCGTCGCCAAAGAACCGGCGTGACTCGAAACGATTGGAACCGGTGATGACATGAAACCCGGCGCCAAATACCCAACGGTTGTGGATTCGGAACGCTCCGGCTAGGCGGAGGTCGCTCAAACCGCCCCGAGATGAGAATGAGTCGGTTACCCCCACCGGCAGGCCGCGGAGGTCGATGGTATTCGCTGTTGCGATCGTGAAATCGCGACTGGCGTAGTTCGAATAGCTGAGTCCGAGCGCCGCCCTCGATCGGGGCACCGGGCCCGCCACCATCAGCTGAGGGAATCGCGTGTCCCTGAGCGACGCTGATCCGGCGGGATTCTCTACCGTCACGATGTCCTGATTAATCGTGAACACGCTGGTGAGCATCGTTAACCCTCCGAGCGCACCCGGATTGACACTGGACTCAGGATCGAAAAGAGCGAAAGCCCCCCCACTCGCCCCTGCACGCGTCGCCAGCTCCCGCCCGGGATAGCCCAGGCCACGGACACCAAACTGCGATTGCGCCCATACCGGCGTGGGCAAAAGCAGCGAGACGACCAGAAGCGCGGCGCGGCGCATTCAGGGATTCTCGAATGGTATGGAGAGCATGTAACTGATCCGAAGCCTCGGCCGTACCGCGGGGTCAGCAGCGCGGGTTGAATAGAACACCGGCCGGGAAAAGCTCGCGGCCTCGAGCTCGGGGACCACCGAGAGCACCAAGGCCGCGGGCTGGGTCGAGGTGCCTTCCCATTGCTCGACTACACGCACCGCCTCCATCGCCACCGTTTCGCTGGCTCCGCTTTCTATTGAATCCGTCGGAACTCGTCCCGGGGCCGAGTTGACCGGGGATTTCGCTCCCAGGTCGGCCAGAACGGCCTTGGCCTGCAATCGCAGGGGGTCGGTCGGCAGTCCGTTAATCGGGGCGACGGGGGTCAACTCCAAAGTGGCACGGACGATCGTGGCCGAATCCCTGAGTAGCGCGGGAAGCTGGAACCGAATCAGCGCTCTCGCTGACGGCTCGCCACCGACGCTCAGGAGCGTAGAGTCGTCAGCCTGCTGGATCGCCGGCACAAACGAACTGAATGATGGGGTGAAGGGAAACGACCTCAGCTTGGCGGTTCCGGTGTCCGGAACGTCCAAAGTGGCATAGGTCACGAACACCGGAGCAATGCTTCCGACGGAGGCCAAGCGCACCCCCGTGACGAGCGGCGCATTGAGACGAATCCCGAGTGCCAGCACACCAGTGTCCGCCGGAGGAATAGCGACTTTGGCCAGGTCGGGCCCTTGTAGGACGGCGCGAAGCGCACCGGTTTTGACGGAGTCGGGCACTGGAATTTGGACGACTAGATTCTCGGGCGAGAACGCCGGATCGATCTCGGCAAACGTGGTCGCGCTGTCGATGCTCGGCGGTATGCGATAGATGTCCAGCTGAAGCCCACTCTCGTTAGTGTCCCTCGCTAGGATGGTGAAGGTAAATGCCACCGAATCGATGGCATAACCACGAAGCGTGTCGCGGACGGCGACGGAGTCGCTCCGCGGCGGGAACCGCATGATGGTCCGCTGCTGCTGGCCTTGCAAGCCGTTAGAAACCAGCAGGGCTAATGCAGCATTCGGTTGAACGTACCCTCGGAAGCTACTGTCAGCACCCGTGATAGCTGGTACGATCTCGTCAAATACTTGAGGTACTCCGCCGGGACACAGGGCGGGACAGTCTCCCGGCGCCGTCAGTTTTTCCTGACAGGCGCAAAGAATGACCAGAATTGAAGGGAGGAAGCGGCGCAGGATCACCGCAGCTGCTCCGGGCCGAAGGCCGCAGGCAGCAGATCCGCCAGGCGCCAGCTGATGCTTCGGTGTGGCCCTACCGCTTCGATCGGCAGGTCGAGGCCGAACTCCGCCAGTACTTGGCGACAGGCACCACAGGGCGCAGCTGGTGGATCGACATCAGAGACCACGACGGCGCGGCGAAACCGCCGTGCCCCGGCTCCCACTGCGGCGGAGATTGCAGCTCGCTCCGCACAAATGGTCAATCCATAGGAGGCGTTCTCGACGTTGCAACCGGTGAATACCTCGCCATCGATACTTTCCAGCGCCGCACCCACCCGAAAGTTGGAGTACGGGGCGTAAGCCCGCGCCTGCGCGCTGCGCGCCGCCGAGATCAGGGTATCAGTCACGCCACACCTCGGAAAGGAACGAGGTCCCAGCTGCGAGAGCCGGCACCTCGAGGAACTCCGCCACCGTCTGCCCGATATCGGCGAACGTCTTTCGGCGGCCCAGATCGACGGGCCGCACTCTGGGCCCTAGCACGAGAACTGGAACCACCTCCCGCGAATGATCGGTCGACGCAGTGGTTGGGTCGTTCCCGTGGTCCGCGGTAAAGATAATGAGGTCCTCTGCCTTAACCTTTGCAATCAGAGCGGGCCACGTCCGGTCCAGCTCCTGGAGCCCAGCGTAAAAGCCGGGAACATCGTTGCGATGTCCCCAGGTCTGATCGAATTCGATGACGTTGGCCAAGAGCAATCCGCCGGCCAGGCTTTCCAGCGCCCGGGCAATAAGAGTGTAAGCCTCGCTGTTGGTCGCAGTGTGGGTGCTGGTGATGCCCCGCCCCGCAAACAGATCGTCGACCTTGCCCACCCCGACCCGGGGAACCCCGGATTCAACCAAGCGGTCGAGCAGTGTCAGCCCCGGGGGCGGCAGGCTGAAATCTTTCCGCGCGGCAGTGCGTTTCCAGGCGCCCCGCTCGCCGGTAAACGGCCGGGCGATGACTCGCGATACACCATTCTCGCCTTGCAGCAACTGGCGAGCGGCCTGGCAGGCCCGGTAGAGCTCGTCGAGCGGCACGATATCCTGATGCGCCGCCACCTGGAAGACGCTATCGGCGGAGGTATATACGATCCACTTCCCGGTGCGACAATGCTCCGGCGCGTACTCGTCCAGAACAGCGGTTCCCGATGCCGCCTTGTTGCCCAGCACGCCTCGACCGGTACGCCGCACGAATTCGTCGATCAGCTCGGCGGAAAACCCCCGGGGATAGGTTGGAAACGGCCGAGCGAGAATTAGCCCGCAGAGCTCCCAATGGCCTGTGGTACTGTCCTTCCCGGGACTGGCAGGCTCGCACACCCCCCAAGCGCCATTGGGAGTAACCGTTGCGGAAAGGCCGGCCAGGGGCGCGCAGCGACCCAGTCCGGCAGCCTCGAGTCGGGGAAGGCGGAACCCACCCACGGCGCGAGCAACATTGCCGAGCGTGTTGCTTCCCGTGTCTCCATATAAAGCGGAATCGTGTGCCGGACCGATGCCGACACCGTCGAGGACAATAATGGCGGCGCGCCGCATCACACCTTCGGCATTGTCTGGACGTAGCGAAACCGCAGACTGGTGACTACCTGGTCCAGCAGCTGCTTCTCGTCGGCCTCTAAGTGGCCGGCCGTCTTCTCGACAAGCATTCCCAGCGTATCGATCAGGGTCTGGGCCACCTTTCGGGCATCGCCGAACTGTTCAGCACCGGGTGGTAACCGGCCATCTAGCGCGGCCTCTGCCTGTTGGGCCAGTCCCAGCACGAGCGAAGCAAAGTGCGAATTCATCTGAGCCTCTGATAGCGACGAGTGACCCTCGGTCCGAGCCGGGTCAACAGCTCATACGAAACGGTTCCCGCCGCCGCCGCCTGTTGATCAATGGACACCAGCCCGCCATAGACAGTGGCAACTTCTCCGATTGAGACGTCGCCGCCGACCACCACCATGCACATATCCATGGTGACCCGCCCTACGACCGGCACCAACCGGCCCGCGATCTCGATGTGGCGCGGAATCTGTTTCCCGTCGCGCTCCTGCGCTGATCGGGGAAAGCCGTCGGCATATCCTACGGCGACGGTGGCGATAACGGTTCCACGGTCCGCTTGCCAGGTGGCGTTGTACCCAACCGTGTCGCCGGCTCGAATCGACCGTACTGCGACCACTCGTCCCCTCAGCGCCACGACGGGCTGGGGAGCCAGTGGTCCCGCTGCACCCCCATACAGGAAAATGCCCGGGCGCACCAGGTCGCCGGCATATGCGCTGCCCAGGAGTGCCGCGGCGCTGTTTGCCGCATGCACCAGCGAGGGCCGCCGCGGGAGCGAGTCGAGCGTCTGTTGGAAACGCTCCCACTGCCTTGCCGTCAAGCCACTATCGGATTCGGCGGAGACGAAGTGGGTGAATACGCCTTCCCAACCTTTGGACTCTCGGAGCGAAGCGCGCAGCCGCTCCAGTGCGGCCCGGTCGTCCCAGCGAGCTCCTCCGCGACTCATCCCGGTATCGATCTCGACGTGGAAGGGTTGGGGACTCCGGGCGATCCAGGCGTCGAGTGTCACCGGATCACCAATGCAGGGACGCAGATCCAGCTCGAGGCAGCGGTCGATCCACTGGGGGATCAAGGGAGTCGTCACCAGGAGGGGGCGCATGACTCCGGCGGCCCTGAGCGCGGATGCTTCCTCGATGGAGGCCACTCCATAACCCCAAGGATCCACTGGTTCCAGCGCACGCACCACTTCCACTGCGCCCAAGCCGTAGCCGTTAGCTTTGACCATCGGCAGCAACCGGCTACCACTGACGGCTGCCACCCGCCGCGCATTGCCCAGAAGTGCGGCTAGGTCCACGTCCACCCAGGATCGCATCGTGTCGGAGGAAAAGGTCATGGAAGGCCGGCGGTATGATATTGGGCACGAACTAGGGATGCAAGACAATTCTGCGCTCGGACGGGCCATGGCCACCGTCCGAGACCTGCGGCGGCGATGCCCCTGGGACCGAGCGCAAACTCGGGAAACCCTGCGGCCGTATCTGGTCGAAGAGGTTCTCGAATTGGACCAGGCGTTGTCTGAAGGAACCGTTGATTCAATTCGCGATGAGCTGAGCGATCTGTTGCTGCACCTGGCGTTCCAACTCGTCATCGCCGAAGAGCAGGACGAATTCAGCCCCGGCCAGATCGCGGACCAGCTCGAAGCGAAGATGCGGCGACGCCATCCTCACCTGTTTGCTCAAGGAAGGCCGGAACCGTGGGAACAGATCAAGCGCCGGGAGCGTCGTGGCCGGATTCTGGATGGGCTCGTGCCGACCCTTCCCTCATTGCTGATGGCCTTTCGGCTCCAGGAGCGCGCGGCCTCGGTTGGATTTGACTGGCCGGACGCAAGAGGACCACTGGAAAAGGTGCGCGAGGAACTGGTCGAGGTGGAGGACCACCTGCCGACTCAAGCGGCCTCTGCATCAACCCAGGCAGACCCCAACGAGCCAGTCTCGGCACCCAGCGACAAGCTGACCGAGGAGATCGGCGACCTCCTGTTTGCCGTGGTCAACCTCGCCCGAAAGAGTGGCGTGCAGCCGGGACCTGCCCTGGATCGAGCCAATAAGAAATTCCGAGAGCGGTTCGAGCGCGTGGAGCTGCTGGCGGAAGGCCGCGGTATCGAGATGACCACCGCAGGGCTCCCGCTGCTGGATACGCTATGGGATGAGGTGAAAGCGATGGCGCAGAAGACGGAGAAGGCGGAAAGGGTCGAGAAAGCTAGAATTGAGTGAGGTCTTCTCCGCTCTCTCCCCTACGGGTAGAGCCGATGTATCTGCCGCGGAAAGGCGATCGCCTCCCGAATGTGGGGAATGCCGCAAATCCAAGCTACCGTCCGCTCGATACCCAGTCCGAACCCGGAGTGAACGAAGGTGCCGTACTTCCGCAAATCCAGGTACCAGCGATACGCTTCCGGGTCGAGTCCCTGCTCTTTGATGCGCGCAAGCAGTTTCTCGTAGTCGTCCTCACGCTGGGATCCGCCGATAATCTCTCCATAGCCTTCGGGAGCGAGGCAATCATTGTTCAGAACCGTCCTCGGGTCGTCGGGATTTTCCTTCATGTAAAAGGCCTTCACCTGTCGCGGATAGTTATAGACGAACACCGGGCGATCGTAGTCTCGCGCCAGCAGCGTTTCGTCATCGCCCCCGAGGTCACTGCCCCAGGCGATGTCGGATCCAAGAGCCTTCAGCCGCACCACCGCATCACTGTAGGAGATCCGGGGGAACGGCGCCTGGACCCGCTCCAGTGGAGTGGTCTCGCGTTCCAGCTCCTTCAGCTCCTCTCGCCGTCGATCCAGCACCCGGCTGACGATGGCGCTGACGAAGTCCTGCTGCAGGCGCATGTTCGCGTCCGAATCGTTGAACGCCACTTCGGGCTCGACCATCCAGAATTCAGTCAGATGCCGCCGGGTCTTCGATTTCTCTGCTCGGAAGGTTGGGCCGAAACAGTAGACCTTCCCCAGTGCCGCCGCGGCGGCCTCGACATAGAGCTGTCCGGTCTGGGCGAGATACGCTTTGCCCAAATCGAAGTAGTCGGTGGCGAAGAGGTTCCCTGCCTCTTCACCGATGGCTCCGGTCAGGATGGGCGTATCGACCAGGATGAAGCCCCGTTCGTAAAAGAAGTCCCGAATCGCCTGTACCACCTCGTGGCGCACCCGGGCGACGGCGACCTGCCGGCGGCTCCGCAGCCAAAGGTGTCTATGTTCGAAGAGGAAAGTCGTCCCATGTTCTTTGGGAGTGATAGGATACTCGGGACTGGCTCCCAACGACTCCAGGGTCTGCACCGCCAGCTCATAGCCGCCGGGCGAGCGAGGCTCCTCCCGGACGACACCGGTGAGCAGCACACTGCTCTCCTGGGTCAGCGTCGCGAACGCCGACCAGGTGGTCTCCGGCACTTCCTTCTTGGAAAGAACTCCTTGCACGTACCCAGACCCATCTCGTACCACCACAAAGGCGATTTTGCCGCTCGACCGGGTAGTCACAACCCAACCGCGAACGGTCACCGTTTCGCCAACGTGTGCGTGGAGCCCGCTGATGTCTACTGCCGCCATGCCGGATCCGCTGGGGGAATGAGGCTGCGCCGAGGAGCGTTCAGTCTAGCGATGGTGGTGGGAGGCGTCAACGCGGCGTGCGTAAACTTTCGCCCACCTCCGGTGCCGATCGCGGCAAGCGCGGCGGGGCAAGCGCCTACACGAGTTTGGTCAGCCCACGCCGGGCGGCGCTTTACCCCGCCGGTCGAGACCGAAGGTAACGTGCTTTATGGAGGCAGCGTCGACCGGAAAGTCTATGCCGTCAGTATGACGGATGGAGACGTCCGGTGGTCGGCACGCATGCCGGGGATGATCGTCGGTGGAGTGCTGGTGTCCGGAGACACGCTGTTCGTGGCGAGCTCACGGCCCCAGGGGAGAGTTAGCGCATTGCGCCGGGGCAACGGCAAACAGATCTGGCGCACCGCAACGCCTCCGATTGGCGCACCACTGGCGCTTATAGACGGTGGGCTCATCGCCCTGAGCGAGCGGGGGGAGATCCTGTCACTGGATCCCCAGGGGGGAAAGGTTCGCTGGCACCGCCGGCTCGGGGTTGCTCGAATCGCTGCCGTCTCCGCCGGAGCGGGAGAACTGCTGGTCGCGACCACAGATTCACTCTACCGCCTGAACAGCGCCGATGGTCAGATCAAACTACGAGCGCCATCCCCCGGAGCCATCGTCTCCGCCTGGCTGGTTCGCGATGGCGCACTGGTCGCGGGCACCACTGATTCCCAGGTCGTCTCACTCGATCCGAGTGAGCTGCGTCTGAACTGGACGCTCAAGGTCGACGCTCCGGTACTGGACTCGCCGGCCGCTCTGGGGGACACGCTGTTCCTGGCCACGCGCATTGGCAGCGTGTATCGCATCGATCCGGGACCGGAGCCTAAGGCCAAGGTCATTGTGGCGCTCGATTGGCCGGTGACCGCTCCGGTGACAATAGCAGATCGCGAGATCCTGCTCGGCGGAGCCGATGGAGTGATTCGAGCTCTCAAGACCAATGGGCGCGAGGTGTGGCGCGTACGCGTCTGGCGACCGGTCGAGCTGGGCCCAGTGACCTTGAATGACGGATTGATTGCCCTCGGGGGCAACGGCGATTTACACCGCTACCGGCAATGACTCGAACCTATTCCCTAATTCTGACCCTGATGTTGCTGGCGAGCCCAGGGCAAGCTCAGGGTGTCAAGCCAGTCGTCAAGTATGGGAAGTGGGTTCTGGTTGCCGGCGCTGCCGCGATGAATTATTTGGCGCTCCAAGCGCACAATCAGGCGGAAGATTCATTCGATGCGCTGGAGGCGCACTGCCTCGAATCTCGGCAGCGGTGTGCTCTCGGGCCGGATGGAAGTTATCTCGACCCCACGTCGGAGGACTTCTATCAGGCGTCGCTCCACTACGATCGGGTCGCCCGTGGCTGGCTGATTGGAGGAGAACTTGCGCTGGCGGGCGCGGCGGCTCTCTTCGTCTGGGAACTGACCCAACCCAAAGGGCGGCCGGGCAATATTCCTTTCGAGCCCGAAATCCGAAGCATCCGGGGTGGGAGGACGGGCGTGGGGCTCCGCTTTGCTTTCTAGCGGTCCACCACCTAGGGGGCTCTAGCGGGTCAGCCCACCCGGAACAGCTCCACCGCCCTGGGATACCGCGCGACGGCCCGCTCCCTCAGTCGTTGATTGTCCCGCCGCTGGAGGGCGGGATCCGTTCCGATGATGGTGGTGGCAAGCTCGCGCGCCCTAGTCAGCAGGTCTGTGTCATCCGGTAGCCGCGCGTGACGCAGCTCAAATCCGCCAGCTTGCCGGGCCCCGATCAGATCGCCCATCCCCCGCTCAGCCAGGTCCATCTCCGCGATCCTGAACCCGTCTTGGGTTGAGGCAAATCCGTGGAGCCGATCTGGAACCGGACCATCGGTAAGGAGAATGCAGTAACTCTCCTCGGCACCACGGCCGATCCTGCCTCGGAGCTGGTGCAGCTGCGCCAGTCCGAACCGATCGGGATGCTCGACCAGCATGATCGTGGCGTTGGGCACATCGATACCCACCTCGATGACCGTGGTCGCGACCAGAACGTGCAGTTCATTGTTCCGAAACCGGCGCATGACCTCGTCCCGCTCCTCGGTCTTCATCCGCCCATGTACCAGGCCCACGTGCAGGTCGGGCCACCGTGCCGCCAGCGTCTGCACCATGGTGGAGGCTGCGCGAAGATCGGCTCGCTCCGTCTCATCGATCACCGGCAGAACCACGTAGGCCTGTCTCCCACTTTCGCATTGGGAGCGGGCGAACTCCAATACATTTTCTCGCTGCTTGGTGTTCCGGACTGCAGTTCGCACGGTGCCCCGCCCCGGTGGCTTGGACCGAAGCGTGGAGACGTCCAAGTCACCGTACAGAGTCAGAGCGAGGGAGCGCGGAATCGGCGTGGCGGTGAGCAGAAGAACATCGGGAGCAGCTCCCTTGCCGATCAACGCGGCACGCTGCTCCACCCCGAAGCGGTGCTGTTCGTCAATGACAACTAGGCCAAGACGCCGAAACGAGACGCCCTCCTGAAGCAGCGCATGAGTACCCACCGCCAGGCGTGCCTGGCCGCTGGCTAGGCGTTTCCGCACCGCCGCCTTCTCGGCCTGGCTCTGGCGGCCCAGCAGCAACTCCGGCTTCAGTTGCAGCGGTTCGAGCAGCTTGGCCAGGGTCACCCCGTGCTGCTCCACCAGAAGTTCGGTCGGCGCCATGAACGCCGCCTGAAAGTCGTTTTCCAATGCGAGCAGCATGGCGAATAGCGCTACAACGGTCTTGCCGGTCCCGACGTCACCCATCAGGAGACGGTGCATCCGCTCTGGCGCAGTCATGTCAGCTGTAATCTCGCGCAAGGCGCGCTGCTGATCGTCGGTCAGCTGCCAGGGCAGGTTGTCCTTGAGCCGAGTCGTCAAATCGCGCTTAATGGTAAAAGCGACTCCGCTGCGCTGGCGCTTCGCCAACGTCCGCGCGCGAATCAGCATCAATTGTAGGTCGAGCAGCTCGTCGAAGGCTAAGCGCCGGCGGCCTCGCTCCGCCTGATCGAGGGACTGGGGCCGGTGGACCGCTAATAGCGCATCGCGTAGCGGGGCAAGGTCGAGCTCGCGACGCTGTTGCTCCGGGAGGGCATCGTCGGTGAGCGCGATCAACCCGTCGAGGTGACGATCTATTAGCGAACGGATGACCTTGTGACTCAGGCCCTCGGTCGCGGGATACACCGGTAGCACCTTCCCGGCGCCGATGGGATCTTCCCCGGCGTCGGCATCGGCCAGAATCACGTACTCGCGGGGCGCCAGCTGTCTTCCGTGATAGAACCGAACCGGCCCCGACACGAGGAGCGTCTGGCCGATCGCGATAGTACGATCGAGAAACGGCTGGCCCGGCCACACGCATTCCAGGAGCCCGCTGTCGTCTCGAAGCACCGCGTGGAAGATCCTTAGCCCGCGACGGGTCGGAAGCACCCCCTTTGCCACCACCCTGCCGACACACGCCACCTCGTGTCCCAGCTCGGCCTTGGCCAGTGGGATCAGAGTCGACGCGTCTACGTAGCGGTGGGGAAGATGCCAGAGAAGATCGCGTGCTGTCCGGATACCCAGGCGGCTCAACGCTTCCGCGCGACGCTCGCCGATGCCCTTGAGAAACTGGACCGGGGTATCGAGGCGGACGGGATTAGGTGCGTGGCGGGTAGTCATCGCCGCTAGGGCGCCTCGACCGGAGCCTCAGCAAGCAGGTTTTCTGCAAAGCGCTCCGGGTCGAAAGGAACCAGGTCCTCTACCGATTCACCCAGACCGACGAACCGGATGGGAAGGCCCAGCTCCTTTCGCAGAGCCGCTACCGCGCCGCCCCGGGCGCTCCCATCGAGCTTCGTGACCACAACACCCGTGGGGACGACCGCCTGAGAGAAGAGCTTCCCCTGCTGAATGGCATTCTGTCCCACCGTCCCGTCCAGCACCAGAAAGGTCTCGTGAGGAGCGCCGGGCAGGCGGCGCCCGATGACCCGGGTGATTTTGCGCAGCTCGTCCATCAACCCTTCCTGGGTGTGCAACCGGCCCGCCGTATCGATGATCACGGTGTCGAGACCGCGGGAACTGGCCGCATCGATCGCATCGAAGGCAACCGAGGCGGGATCACCGCCGGACGCCCCCGAGACACACGGAATATTCAGCCGATTGGCCCAGATCTGGAGCTGAGCGATGGCGCCGGCTCGGTAGGTATCCGCGGCGGCGAGCAGCACCTTGCGGCCCTCGCGCTGCAGCCGCCAGGCGAGCTTCGCCGCGGTGGTTGTCTTCCCCGTTCCATTCACACCAATCAGAAGAACCACGGTGGGACCCAACTCGGCCCGGGCGATCATTCCATCATGGTCGGGGCTCTGCAGGAGCTGGGTCAGGCGCTGTTGGAGCGACCGTTTGAGATCGGCCTCGGTCTTGACCTTACCCCGCCGCACCTCGTCTTCCAGCGCCTGGGTCAACTCCACGGTCGCCGATACTCCGAAATCGGCTTCGATGAGTACCCGCTCCATGTTCTCGATATCGTCGGCATTGAGTCCACGCATCAGTGCGCCCACATCGGTCAACGCGATGCGCTTGATGCGGGCCCAGACACTCGATTTATCAGAACCCAGTCGGTTAGGTCTCACGGTTTCATCCCTGACTCAGATCCCTGAAACTTACCACTTCACCGGAGACCCAGTCGTCGACGCGCCAGCCATTCGCCTGACAACCCCAGCACGCAAAGTCCGAAGAGCCAGATCCAGTCGCGCGCCGAGGTACGGCCACTGGAGCGGGTCGCGCGCGGTGCGTGTTGGCTCAGGGTGATTGGGTGCGGAAGGAGCTCGTCCGAATACTCCTCGACGGCAACCGTACCTCCGCCACCGCTTCCCAGGCGATAGCGGTACTCGCCGGGGGGGAGCCACACGGTGGCGCGGCCACTGCCGTCGAAGTGGAGGGTGTCGACCCGCGGCGTCCTACCCGACCATCCGACAGTCTCCGGCGTTGGTGTGCGTTCCCCGACCCATTGGAAGATCACTGGCCGGCCGTTCGCAACTACCGGTTGTACCGGGCGCACCAGACCACGAGCAGAATCCGCCCCGCCGAGCAACCAACTCGCCGTCGCCGCCACCCACGAGCGATAGCTTTGCTCGCTGGCACCTCCCCGGAAGGCCCATCGCCATAAGCCGTCGGCGGCCACAGTCACGCGACGAACCCGTCCGGACTCCTGGCCCAGGACGGCGGGTCGCTGCGGCCCACGCCGGCCGAGCTGGGCGTAGAGTGCCACCCAGTCGCCGGGGCGTGGCTCCAGCGACGTGAGCTGGGTGGCGGGGGGAAATGAATCAACCGGTTCACCGAGAAAGGCCCCCGCAACTGGAGAGTCGCCGGTGGAGCTGAGATACCAGTCGCCCTGGACCTGGGCTTGCCCGCCCTCTCCACTTGGCCAAGTCCAGATTCCCCGGGCCTGAACTCCATCGGCTACGGTTCCTACTGCGCCCTTCAGTACCAGGAGATCGGCCCGGCGTGTGGCGCGCCGTACTTCGGCCGCCGAAATGACATGAAGATCGTTCATCGACCGCCATCGAGCGTTCTCCAGGCGCAGGTAGCCGCGGACCGGAAGCTGGGCAACTTCCCGCAAGGTGGAATAAAGAAACCGACTATCCCAATCCGCGGGCCCCGCCAGGAAGACAACTCCAGGAGTGGGCGCCACCGTCACGAGGTGCAGCCGGTTGTCCGTGCGGGGTTCGGCATCGCCGCTGTTCATCAGGCTCACGTGGAGCACCTGGTCTCCCGGTGTAAGCCCCGTGGTCGGCATGGTGAAATGAAGCTTTCCCCCCGACTTGCCCCGGAGTCGGACGGTTCGCTTCGCTATACGCTTCCCTGCCGCGCGGATCTCGACCGATATTGTGTCCCGAATCACGCCCCCAGTCGCCTCAACCTGCACATCGAGAGGAATCGAATCCCCGGCGGTTACCCTGGCCGGTCCAGTCACTGTGGTGATCGCCAGGTCAGGACGTGGCTCCCGGGGAAACAGATGAACTCCGCTTCCAGCGAGAATGTCAGCGGGGATGTCCGGAAGATCTTCGATCTCGCCGTCGGTCACGAGTATGATCGTGCGATCCGAGGCGGAGGCAGCGAGTAGCGCCGGTGCCAGGAGCGAGCGACCTCGGTTCGGCACTGTGTCTGTGGTGACCCGCTCATCTCCGAATGTTCGGACCTCTCCCCAACGCTGGGCGGAATCTCGCGCGGCCGACCACTGTGCTCCCGGCGCGCTCAGACTGAGCGAAGCATCCAGCAGAACCAAGGGCCGAAGGGCCGGTCGCCGCACAGCGCAGCTCAGGTCGAGCAGCAATAGCCCCAACGCGGTCCAAGCGATTCCCCGGCAAACCAGAGCGATCCATGAGCGCCGGCCGGCCCGCTCCAGGAGGAGATACGTGAGCGCGGCCAGGCCGAAGGCGAGAAGCGCGATCAACCCGGCGTTAAACATCGGGGATGAACCGGCGATCTGGCGCAGCACCGACGAGTCGCCTCGCAGCAGCGGGGTGTCGCGCCGGCCCGCAGCTGCTCGGGCGGAGGCGACGAAGATCAATCATGTTGGCAGGAGGTCCACTACACTGGCGCTACGGCAACCACCGGGTGGGTGTTTCGGCCGCTTCCCGGGCCAGGGCTGGTGACTGGGCACCGGTGCTGTCTGAATGATGCAGGAGCAGCAACAGGCGATCTCGCTCCTGCTGGAACGCGCTACGATCCCGTGAGGCCACGGGAGAGCCACTGCCAAGGTTTACTCGGCGTGAGTCCTTTGCCACCCCATTCATCCGGAACTCATAGTGGAGATGCGGGCCCGTCGCCAGTCCGGTCGATCCGACGTACCCGATGATCTGACCCTGGTGTACCCGTGCGCCGGATCGAATGCTCCGGGCGAATCCACGAAGATGGCCGTAGCGGGTAGTGATCCCGTTCAGGTGGCGCAGCTCGATCAAATTGCCATAGCCGCCCGCCCGGCCCGCTCGCAGAACCACGCCGTCGCCGGCGGCCATGATCGGAGTGCCGGGAGCTGCGGCGTAGTCGGTTCCCTCATGCCGGCGACTGAGGCCAAGGAGTGGGTGATACCGGAGCCTGGCAAAGTTGGATGAGATGCGCCGGAACTCCACCGGCGCGCGCAGGAACGCCCGCCGAAGCGAATTTCCTTGGTCATCATAGTAGAGCGCGCCCCGCCCATTCTCACCGCCAAACCTGAAGGCCGTCAGGCTCTTTCCAGATATGGTCAAATCACCTGCCAGGACTCGCCCGACCCGAATCTCGCCATCCTCGGACACGAGTCGCTCGAACACCACCTGGAACCGGTCTCCAGGCTGGATATCCCGGGTGAAGTCCACCTGCCAGGCATAAACATCCGCCAAGTCCCACGCGAGCCGGCGTCGATCACCCAAGCCTAATTGGGCGTCGCTGACGCCGGCGTCCAACGCTTCGTACAGCGAGTTGTTGATGACTCCCTCGATTCGCGCCTGCTGCGTCTGCCATCGGATCGGTTCGGCTATGGCATTCCATCCGTCCGCCGCTCGGCTGAAGGTAACCCGCTGTTCCGGAGAGGTGCGCACACTGACATGGCTCGGTGCCGAGTCTCCCAACATTCTCCGGAAGGTGAAGATCAGACCGGCCCGGACCCTTCGTGGATCGAGCAACGGCGAGGCATCGAGCCGGTGAAAATCGATGCTGATATCGTGGCGCCGGAAGAGGTCCGAGAGCGTCTCTCCGCGGTGTAGCGTATCGTGGATTTCGGTAAAGCTGGGCAGAACCGGTGCTTCCACCACCCCTGCTGCCGGCCGTGCTGCTTCCAAGCGGTGCCACGGCCAACGGCCGTTCATCCCTAAGAATGCCGCCGCACTCAATACCGACGCGGCTGCCGCTACGCCTGCCCGGCGCATCAGTCCATCTGCCGTCGAATGAAGGTGGGAATCTCCATCTCCGGAACATCCGAGGCAGCCCCGGTCGCGGGGGCCTGTTGGATGCGGGGCTGTACCCTGGTGATGACCGGAGTAGGCTGGGCCGGCGTCGAGGGCCGCTGCCGGTGCGATGGGAAGTTGATGACGCCAGCCGCACCAGAGGCGCGTCCCACCGGTTGCTCTACCGTGACCGGACGGTCGAACCCGGTAGCGATCACGGTGACGCGGATCTCACCGTGCATCGCCGGATCGTTGCCAGCCCCGAAAATGATTTCGG
Organism: Gemmatimonadota bacterium; assembly: GCA_046726475.1. Taxonomy (GTDB): domain Bacteria; phylum Gemmatimonadota; class Gemmatimonadetes; order Gemmatimonadales; family GWC2-71-9; genus CAVVWJ01. The sequence continues at coordinate 67,558 of JBKPAO010000032.1, forward strand.
CATCGTCACCCACCGCATCGTGGATGATGTCGTTGATCTGCGTGGTCTCGCCCAGGGTCAGGTCATCTCCGCCGATGATATTGATGAGCACGCCCATGGCACCCGCGATGGAAATATTGTCGAGCAAAGGACTGGAGATCGCCTGCTGGGCCGCCTCAAGTGCGCGATTCTCACCCCGACCGATGCCGGTACCCATCAGTGCGGCGCCGCCGTTCTGCATGACAGTACGCACATCGGCAAAGTCCACGTTGATGATGCCAGTTGAGGTGATCAAACTCGCGATCCCCTGGGTGGCGTGGAGCAGGACTTCGTCGGCCTTCTTCAGGGCTTCCTGAAACGGGATACCTTTTCCAACGACGGCGAGAAGGCGTTCGTTGGGCACCACGATCATAGTATCGACATTGTTGCGCATGTCATTGATGCCGCCTTCTGCTTGCTTCATTCGGCGCCGCCCTTCGAACAGGAAAGGCTTGGTGACGATCCCGACGGTGAGCGCCCCCGCTTCCCGGGCCATCTGCGATACAACTGGGGCCGCGCCGGTGCCGGTGCCGCCACCCATGCCACAGGTGATGAAGACCATATCGGCTCCCTGCACCGCATGCAGCACTTCATCGCGATTTTCCTCGATCGCCTGGCGCCCGATTTCGGGCCGTGCGCCGGCGCCGAGACCGCGGGTGAGCTTGCGCCCGATCTGGATCTTAATGTCGGATTTCGACATCGCGAGCGCCTGGGAGTCGGTATTCACCGAAATGAACTCGACCCCGCCCAGCTGATCCTCGATCATGCGGTTGACGGCGTTGCCACCGCCACCACCGACACCCACCACCTTCATCCGCGCGGTCTGGGCCGCGCCCTCTTCAAGCTCAAAGATCATGGTTTGTCCCCCTCAGCCCGACTCAGAAGAAGTCCTGAAGCCACCGCTTCACAGGAGCAAGTACCTTTTCCACTGCGGGTGACTTCCGTCCCCCCGCACCCAGCCCACCACTCAACGCGACCTGTCTGGCTCCGTACAACACCAGCCCGGCCGGTACCGCCATTCTGGGTGATTCGACGCTGTCGGCGAGACCACGCAAGCGCTGACCCGGTACCCCACACCGGGCGGGCATGGCGAACACCTCGCGGGCCAACTCCACGATCCCAGGCGCGAGAGCGCCGCCACCAGTCAGGATGACGCCTGCCGGCAAGCGCTGATGATAGCCAGCGCGGGTGATCTCGTCGAGCGCGTACTCCAACACCTCCTGCAGCCGCATGTGCATGATGTGCGCGAGAATTCGGCGCTGCGCGTTGCGGGCTCCCTGCCCCGGTGTGCTGGGGAGCTCGAAGACATCGCTCTCCGGCACCAGTGGCTCGAACGCCGCCCCGTAACGTTCCTTCAACCGCTCGGCATCGTGCTGAGTGACCTGCAAGCCGTGCACGATGTCCGCGGTGACGTGCCCACCGGCGCAGAGCAACGAGCCAGTGTGGCGAATTTTCCCGCTGTGGAAGATTGAGACGTTGGTCGAGCCTCCGCCCAGCTCCACGATGGCGCAGCCGAGCTCGATCTCGTCGGCCGTCAGCACGGCCAAGGAGGCGGCCAAAGGCTCGAGGACAAACTCGGCAACCTGGTAGCCGGCACGCTCGACGGATCTGCGAAGGTTCTGGAGCACGCTCGACAACACCGTGACCAGGTAAACCTCGGCTTCCAGACGCGACCCGGTCATGCCGATCGGTTCGCTGATCCCCCCCTGTTGATCGATCAAATAGTCCTGCGGGATCGCGTGCAGCAGCTCGTGGTCCCGACCGAAGCTGACGTTGCTCGCCATGTCGTTGACCCGGGCGACGTCGCTGGTGCGAATCTCGTCTCCCGTTACCGAGACCATCCCGTGTGAGCTCCGGCCGGCGACGTGCTCGCCGGCGATCCCACAGTACACTGCCCCGACCTCGATGCCGGCCATCCGCTGGGCGCTTTTCATCGCTTTGTCGATGGCGCGAGTGGTCTCCTCGATATCGCGAACTACTCCACGTCGAATTCCGCCGCTCTTCTCAACTCCCAGCCCCAGAATCTTTGCTCCGGGATCCCGCGCCTCGCCGGTCACTTCGGCAATGACAGCCACCACCTTGGTCGATCCAAGATCCAGACCGGCGACGAGCCGCTGCGGCTGCGTTGTCATCCCCCGGTCCGGCGGACGATTACCTGGCCGGCGAAGCGTCCGTCGAGCTCCGCGTATTCTCGCCGTTGCCGGGCGAGGTCCTGCACGACCGCCGTCACCGCTCGTATATCCTCCGCCGTGGGTACGGGACCGAACCAGAGCCGCCGCCCACCAATGTCCAGTACGACATCACCTCGTACCCGCCACGCTGCCTCGACCCGATCGAACAGACCGGGCTCGCTTGCCCGCACGGTCGCGAGTACCCGGGCGACACTCCGGTCGGCGCTCGCCGCAATGGGAAGATCCGGCGCCGAGACGGCCGGATCGAACGGGAGAACCTGGCCGCTGGAGTCGAGGAGGGCCAAGCCGGCACCTCCCGGAGCCAGGGCGACCGGAACTGCCTCCTCGACCACGATCTCGAGTGTCCCGGGCAGCCGCCGGTTGAGGTCCGCCGAGCGGACGCCGGGAATCAGGCGCAGGCCGCGCGTCGAAGCCTCCAAATCGTCGAACACACTCGAGCGTGCGTCCAGCCCAAGCGCAGCGATTATCGTAGCTGGAGCAAGATAGTGAATTCCGGCGATTTCCACCCGCCTGACCCGGAAAAACTCCAGGCGGCGGAGCGCTCGCGGCACGCCATACCACAGCAACGCCGTAATTGCCAGAGCGCCGAGCACCTGCAACGGTCGCCGAAAACGAGATCGGAGAAGCCAGCCGCGATTCAGGCGGCGCTCAGCCAACGCACCAGCTCGGGGGCCACTCGCGTGATGTCACCCGCACCGAGCGTGAGCACAACATCACCCGAGCGGAGGACCTGATACACGGTCTTTCCAACTTTCGCTCGGGTGGGCTCGAACCGCGTCTCCGCTCCCGCTCGTTCCGCTGCATCCGCTACCTGCTGGCCGCTGACACCGGCGATCGGCTGTTCCCTAGCGGGATAAATCTCCGTTACGATCACCAGGTCGGCGGCGGCAAGCGCCTGGCCCATGGCCTGGCCATGCGCAGCGGTCCGGGAGTACAGATGCGGCTGGAAGACCGCGACCAGACGGCGTCCTGGAAACGCCTGCCGGGCAGCAGACAGCGTCGCTGCCAACTCCGATGGATGATGGGCATAGTCATCCACCACCGCGACACCCGCAAACTCACCCAGCCGCTCGAATCGCCGGCCCACGCCTGGGAATTCCCGTAAGGCGTCCACGGCCGGGCCCAACGCACCACCAAGGGCGTGCACCACCGCGAGCGCAGCGACCGCGTTCTTCAGGTTGTGCAGCCCGGGAACCTGAAGCTTGACGGCGACTGAACGGCCGTTGCGCCAGCGTATGCAGGCCTCCGTGCCATCGGAGCGTTGAACGACATCACCGATGCGGATGTCGGCACCGGGATCAATCCCAAAGCCGCACACCTCCGTCTTGATCCGCGCTCCGACCCGGCGGGCACCGGGATCGTCGGCGCTGATGATCGCGACCCGTGCACGTCCTGCGAATTCGACGAACGCATCGTCCAACGCCGCCATGGACCCGTAGCACTCGAGGTGATCGGGCTCCACGTTATTCACTACTGCGATGCTGGGATGCAGGCTGAGAAATGCCTTGTCGAACTCGTCCGCCTCGACCACGAAGAGATCAACGCCCGCCACGCGGGCGTTGCCGCCCCAGGAGCTGACTCGACCCCCGGCAATACCAGTTGGGTTGAGTCCGGCAGCGGCGAGCGCTTCCGTCGTCATGACCGTGGTGGTGGTCTTCCCGTGAGTCCCGGAGATGCCGACCGATTGTGCACCCTCGATCAATTCGGCCAATGCAACCTTGCGAGGAACAATCGTGAGGCCCAGTCGTCGAGCCGCTTCCAGCTCCGGATGCCCCGCCGCGACCGCAGCGGTCACCACCACTGCGCGAGCACCCGCCAGATGAGACGGGTCGTGACCCTGACTAATCGGGATGCCGAGGGCGGCAAGATCCGCTGCCCCCGAGGGGTCGACATCGCAGCCGCTCACGGCAACCCCGCGGCGATAGGCGATGAGTGCGAGAGCACTCATGCCGGCGCCGCCGATTCCCATGAAATGCACACTGCGCTTATCGGCGGGGTCGAACAAAGCCATGATTGAACGGCTAATGTAAGATGGTACCGCGAGTTCGGAAAGTCCGCGGTCACCGAATTAGTGTCAATAACTTCGACACTATGTCCTTAGCGGAATGGGGACGGCCACGGGCAAGCGCGCGCTCGGCCATCTGCCGCCTTCGCCCTGGGTCCTGGAGCAGTTCTCCGACTACTGCCTGCAGCCGCTGCGGGGTGAGCTCTGCCTGCTGGAGAAGGATGGATGCGCCGGCACTGGCGAGCACTCGGGCATTGTAGGTCTGGTGATCCGCGGCAGCGGTGGGCAGTGGGACCAGCACGTTGGGTAATCCCCAAGCACATAGCTCGGCCACTGTGATCATCCCGGCGCGGGACACGACCACATCCGCAACCGCATAGGCGTCCGCCATTGGATCGAGGAAGTCGAGTACTCGGACAGTGGAGGATTGATAGCGGGTGAATTCGTCATAGCTGGCGCGTCCGGTCACCCAGATGAGTTCGGCGGGCATCGATCCATTCTGATCCAGCCAGCCGGCCACCGCACGGTTGATGGCAAGCGCTCCCTGACTGCCGCCGGTCACCAGCAGCACCGGGCGACCAGCCGGGAGCGCGAACCGCCGCTGGGCTGCCTCCCTTCTGTCAGGTGTGGGCGGCGCGATCGGGTTTCCGGTGTCAAATACTTTTGTCCGGGACCCGAACCGAAGTAGTGCGCGAGCTTCGGGAAGTCCCAGATAGACGTGATGCACCCGACGACTCAACCAGCGAGAGGCAATTCCGGGATACGCGTTCTGCTCTTGGATCGCAGTGGGGATTCCGTGATGGGCAGCCCACCAGACAACCGGGCCGGACGCGTAGCCCCCGGTTCCGAGAACCGCGGCGGGCTGCTCCAGCTCGAATGTCCTGGCTACCGCTCGAAGCAGGCGCCCGGCGACGAACGGCCAGCGGAAATTTTTCCACCAGGTGCGACGATAGATTGGCTCGGAGGGAAGCAGATGATATCGAAAATCGCGGGTAGGGAGAATTCGAGACTCGACCCCTCGCACCGCACCCACGAGCACCGGTTCGATTCCCGGAGCGCTTTCCCGGAGTGCATTCGCAATAGCCAGAGCGGGCATGAGGTGCCCGCCGGTGCCGCCCCCGGCGATGAGGACGACGGACGGTCGGACCGGCGGACTGGCGGACGCACTCAACGCGCTTTGATTCTCCCTCGGTTCGCTCTCGTTTCACTTCGGCGGTTCTGCTGCTCCGTCCGACCGTCCGCCGATCCGCCGGTCCGCCTCTCTCGTGGACCCGTTGCCCGAGGACTTCCCCGGAGACGGCCGATGTTGATGAGAATGCCGGTACCGAGGAGGGAGATCACCTGGCTGGACCGACCGTACGACATGAACGGCAGCGTAAGACCAGTTGTTGGAATCAGGCCGAGCGACACTGCCATATGCATGAATGCCGTGAGACCGATAGTGGCGGTCAGGCCGACCGCCAGATACTGCCCGAACGGGTCAGCGGCAGTACGCGCAATTCGAAAGCCCAGCCAGCAGAATAAAGTGAATAACGCGACGACCACGCAGACGCCGACGAATCCCCACTCCTCCCCGATCGTGCTGAACAGAAAATCAGAGTAAGCGTAGGGCAGGTAGCCGAGCTTCTGTTGTCCCTGCCCAAAGCCTACACCGAAGAGCTGCCCCGATCCGATGCCGACGAGGGATTGATGGATCTGAAACCCGGCCTGGGTGGTGGCATCACCCGGGTTGAGAAAGGTCACAACCCGAGCGAGGCGATACTGCACATCCCGAATCTGGTGAAACACCAGAATCATGCCGAGCCCCGACACCAGGCCGAAATGCCCGATCCTGGCGCCGGAGGTGAACAGAACGAGTCCTCCTAGCAGCGCGACCAGCGTTGCCATCGAGAGGTTGGGTTCCAGCAAAATAAGAAGTGCGACCAGGCCCAGCACGATGAGAAACGGGAGGACTCCTTTCTTGAACTCTCGGACCTGCAGCCCCTTCTTCGACGCCAGCATCGCGCACCAGATCACCACCACCAGTCGAGCGAGTTCGGACGGTTGAAAGTTGAGCGGACCAATGTCGACCCAGCGCCTGGCTCCGTTGACGGAGGGCGCTAACTGGTGGGTGAATGGGAGAAGTGGGATCAGCAGAAAGCCCAGCGTGAGCAGGAGCAGGGGCCACGCCAACTGCCTCCAACGGTAATAATCCAGGCGTGAAGCAAGGAGTAGCAGAGCGCCACCCATGACGGCCCCGGAGAGCTGACGCAGCGCGAAGCCCAGCCCGGCATCGCGCCCCTGCAGCGTCACCAGGCTCGCGGCACCGTACGTCGCTGCGATCCCAAAAACCAGAAGGGCGGCCGTGACCATTGCAAGGAGACGGGTCTCCCACCGGAGCTCGCCGGGATGCCGGACCGGCCGGATCACAGTGCTTCGACCGCCGCGCGGAACCGATCGCCGCGCTCCTCGTAATTGCGGAACATGTCGTAGCTGGAACAAGCCGGTGAGAGCAGCACTGCGTCCCCGGGGCAAGCTAGCTCACGGGCCGTTGCGAGGACCTCGTCGAACGATCCGGCGGGCACAACCTTCAGACTGTCCCCCAGATCCTGCACGATCTGAGGACCTGCCTCACCGTAAGCCACCACCGCACGGCACCGTCCCTCGAGCGGTTTGCGAAGCCGAGTGTACGGCTCGCCTTTATGCCGGCCACCGAGTAGCAGAACGAACGGCCGATCGAGCGCGGCGATGGCCACCCCGGTGGAGGTGATGTTGGTCGACTTTGAGTCGTTGATCCAAAGAACTCCGTCGACCTCGCGCACCGGTTCGACTCGGTGTGGAATAGCCCGGAAGGTCCGAAGTCCCGTTGCAATCCGATCATCCAGTGCGCCAATCTCAGCAGCCACCAGAACGGCGGCCAATGCGTTCGCGACGTTGTGATCGCCCAGGAGCGGCAGTTCAGCGCGGGGCAGGATTTGTCGGCGACCCAGGACCAGAGATCGTCCGTCCCGGTCGTACCAGGCCTCGGCCCGCCCATGTACGGAGAAGCGGAGGTGCTTGCCCCGCACGGATCGCGTCATCTCCCGGACGGCGGGATCATCGGCATTGCTGACCCATACCGAATCGGGGGTGGCATTGCGGAACAGGCGCGCCTTGTCGGCATAGTACTCCTCCAGCGCCGCATAGCGATCAAGGTGGTTGGGTGCGAGGTTGGTGAGCACCCCGATCGCCGGCTTCAGGTGTGGTGCGTCGTGGAGTTGGAATGACGAGAGCTCCAGCGCGAGCCAATCCGGCGGATCTCCAGAACGAGCGACGTCGCACAGCGGTCGCCCAATGTTCCCGGCTGTTTCCGCCCGCACGCCGCCGGTGGTCAGGACGTGCGCTATCAGGGAAGTCGTGGTGGTCTTCCCATTGGTACCGGTGATACCCACGCATTGGGTTCCTTGAAGGGCCAGAAATCCAATGTCCACTTCCGCGTAGATCTGGAGTCCCACGCGCCGAGCCGCCTCGAGCGCCGGTACGTTGGGTGGCACCCCCGGGGCCACCACGACGGCGGCGGCCTTTGCGATGCGGTCAAGATCGTGGCCGCCGACCTCCACCTGTGCGCCCACCGCCCGAAGCTCCCATGCCCACGCCTCGTAGGCTGGCCCTCGGCCGGTGTCGGAAGCGTAGACCGGGATTCCGAGTCCCCTGAGGAGGAGGGTCGCAGATACGCCGCTCTTGCCCAGCCCGACAACAGCTATCTCTCGCGCGCTCGCCAGCCACTGGTCGAAGAGTGCCCCAGCTTCCGGAGAGGTCATCTCACTTTGAGGGTCGAGAGCGCCACCAGCGCGCATAGCAGTCCCAGGATATAGAAGCGCGTCACCACTGTAGTCTCCGCCCACCCCAGCTTCTCAAAATGATGATGCAGAGGCGCCATACGGAACACTCGGTGAGCATCGGCATACTCCCGCCCACGAGTCCGCTTGAACCACTTGTAGGTGCCGGTCTGGACGAGTACCGAGATGGCCTCAGCGGCAAAGACGCCGCCGATCAGTAGCAGGAGGAATTCGGCCTTCAGCAGAATGGCCACTGTGCCCAGAGCCCCACCGATTGCTAGACTCCCCGTGTCGCCCATGAATACTTCGGCGGGATGGGCGTTGAACCAGAGGAAGCCGATGGTCGCACCCATCAGCGCGGCGCAGAAGACTGCGAGCTCGCCGGCTCCAGGAAGGTAGAAGACGTTGAGATAGGTCGTGACATCCACCCGGCCGAATAAATACGCAAAGACCGCGAACGCAGCCGCGGCGATCCCCGCTAACCCAGTGGCGAGACCGTCGAGGCCGTCGGTTAGATTCACGGCGTTACTGCTGCCGGTGATCACCACCGTGACGAAGACCACGAAGAGCCAGGGTGCGAAATTCACTACCAGGTACTTGAAGAAAGGAAGTGTTGTCGCTGTGGCAGGGATGGTCTCCGAGGGCACGACCGGATTGTAGGCGAGGAAGAGACCGAGCAGGAGACCGAAACTGCACTGCCCTACCAGCTTCCATCGCGCGACCAGTCCTCGGGATTTGCCCTGGACGATCTTGAGATAATCGTCGAGAAAACCGATACACCCCATCCACAACGTCGAGAGCATCGCCACCACTACGAATCGATTGGTCAGCGGGGCCCAGAGCAACGTCGGCACCACCGTAGCGAGCAGGATGATCAACCCACCCATCGTGGGAGTTCCTCGCTTGCTTTGGTGACTCGCCGGTCCCTCGGCCCGCACGACCTGCCCGACCTTGCGGGCCCGCAGGCGGCGAATGACCGGCGGTCCTACCAGGAAGGCCAGCAGGAGCGCGGTGACGGTTGCTCCCGCGGCGCGAAAGCTGATGTAGTTAAAAAGGTTGAAGATGATGTAGGTCTTGCCGAGCGGGGCGAGCCAGTGATAGAACATCGATCCTCAACGGAGATGGAGCGGAGCACCGGAAGGGGGGGTGTGCTTCGCGCTGGCCTTGAGCGCCGGAAGTATACGCTCCAGCGCCACCCCGCGGGATGCCTTGAGCACGACCACTTCGTCGCCCCTGAGGTGCGGGACCAGGAGCGGGGCTAAGGTCAGGGGATCCGGAGCTGTGAGGAGACGATGGCGCAGGGCGCCCGCGAACGGCTCGAGAGCGGGCACGAAGTCGCCGACCGCCGCCAGGAGCTCCGGGTGGAGATCGACCAGTGCCTCGGCAATCTGTCGATGCAGCATCGCCGAATCATGGCCTAGCTCCCGCATTGTGCCCGCGACGAATACCAGCCGCCGATCGCCTCGTAACGCGGCTGCGGTAGCAATGACGGCGCGAAACGACTGGGGATTGGCATTGTAGCAATCGTTCAGAATGGTGAGCCCGCCCTCCTGAAGCAGCTCGCCGCGCCCACCCGGTATGGTGAACTGCTCCAACGCTGTCGCCGCAACCGCAGGGTCGATCCCGAGCTCTTCGCCCACGGCCCAGACGCGAATGGCGTTGTCGGCCTGATGCAATCCACGAGCCGCCAGCGTGAAGGCGTGACCGCGCAGAGTAATGATCGGACGAGCTGCCTCATCCAGCTTCACTTGATCGGGAACCAGCTCCGCATTTTGTAAGCCAGCCGTCCGAACCCGCCGCGCGCGTCGGCGCGCCCCCTCGGCGAGCGCAAGAGGATCGGTGCCTACGATCGCGAGCGGCACTCCCTCGGTCAGAGCCAACTTCTCTACCACCACGCCAGAGAGAGAGCCGAATCCCTCCAGATGGCCGGCGACAGCATTGGTGACGATCGCGATGGAGGGCTCGATGATTTGACGGCAGCGAGCGATCTCGCCCGGCAGGTTAGCGCCCGCTTCAACGATGAGCGCTTCGGTGTCGGGCGGCGCTTCCAGGATGGTCTGAGGGACCCCGACCAGATTATTCAGGTTCGCGCGAGTGGCGTAGGTCCGGTATTTGGTGCCAAGGACGGCCGCGAGCATCTCCTTGGTACTGGTCTTCCCATTGGTGCCGGTCACCGCGATGACGGGACCCTGAATCGATCGGCGCCGCGCCCGAGCGAGGAGACCGAACCCACGGAGCGTGTCGTCCACCTCGAAGAGAAGAAGCCCGGGTACAGCCGGGGTTCCCTTCCGTACCAGTGCCGCCGTTGCACCTGCCGCCTGCGCTCCCGCGAGGTGATCATGACCGTCGAACCGCTCGCCGGTGAGAGCCACGAAGAGAGCGCCCGCTCGAACGGTCCGGCTGTCAGTCGAAATTCCCGAGAAGGTGGTACGGCGAACTCCAGGGTCTACTGGAAGGCCGAGCGCCTCCCGGACGGCAGTCTCAGGCCAGGGCGGCGTGTCGGCGATCTCGCGCTCACCGGTCACCGGGCGCCGCTCACGGCTTTCTCCACAATCTCCCGCTCGTCGAAGTGAATCTTCTCAGTGCCGATCACCTGATATGTCTCATGCCCCTTCCCCGCCAGGAGTATGGTGTCGCCCGCGCGAGCCTTCTCCAATGCAGCGTGAATCGCCGCGAGCCGGTCGGTGATCCTGATGTGCTGCGTCCCCCTCATACCTCGCTCGATGTCGTCGATAATGGCGTCCGGGTTCTCAGTCCGCGGATTATCGGATGTCACGATGGCCAGGTCGGAGCCTTGGACTGCGATACGGCCCATCAGGGGCCGCTTCCCGCGATCTCGGTCGCCACCACAGCCGAAGACCACGATCAAGCGGCCACTCGTGAGAGGTCTCAGACTGGTCAACGCCCGCTCGAGGGCGTCCGGTGTATGGGCATAATCCCGAAGCACGACACAGGGTGATTCGGAGATCCGTTCCATCCGCCCCGGCACTTGCGGAGACGTTGCCAGTCGTTCAACGACGCGATCGGGTGGCTCCCCGAGTGCAAGTGCAGCGGCGGCCGCCGCCAGCCCATTGGCTACGTTGAAATCGCCCAATAGAGGCAGAGAGACCTCGGTTGCGCCGAACCGGCCATGCATCTGAAAACGTGAACCGCCGGCGCTCAGGATCACACCGGTGGCTCGGACGTCGGCACCGCCCTGGAGACCAAACGTCACTCGGGGAGCATAGGGCGGGAGCGCCCGCCAGGCATCCTCATCCAGGTTGACCACCTCGACTCCACCTCCAGCGAGCAGTGTGCTCAAGCGCAGTTTGGAGGCAAGATAGGATTCCATCGTGCCGTGATAATCGAGGTGATCGCGCGTCAGATTGGTGTAGACCCCGACCGCAAAGGCTAGCCCATCCAGTCGGCCTTGATCCAGGCTGTGGGAGGACGTCTCCATTACTACGTGAGTCGTACCGGCCTGAACCAGGGCCGCGAGCGTAGCTTGCAAGTCGACCGGACCCGGTGTCGTTAGTGATCCAGCGGTGGAAGCAATGGCCCTGCCGCAACCGTCGAAAGCACCCAGCGTTCCAATGCTTCCAGCAGTCTCCCGCTCGTTCAATAGATGGCGAATCAGTCCGGTCGTCGTGGTCTTACCGTTGGTGCCGGTCACCCCAATCAGTCTCAGGTGACGGCCGGGGTGGCCGTACCATGCCGCCGCGAGGACCAGGGCCGCGCGCCGGCTATCCCGCACGACGATTTGGGGCACTTCGACCGGCTGGGGAATCTCGACGAGTGCAGCCGACGCACCGCGCTGCAGCGCACCGGTCACGAATTGATGTCCGTCGGTTTGAGATCCACGCACCGCCACGTAGACCATCTCTGGCTCGATCGCGCGACTATCCACGCCGATCGCTCTGGGATCGGGCCCGTGTGCCGGCGCCGTGATGAGCAGATCAGCCCGGCGAAGCTCGTCGAGGATCTGGCTCCAGGTCAGCGGCACGGGATTCTCGGCGAAATGATCACTCGGTCCACACCACTACCGTTGTTCCCACTTTCGCCGTTTCGCCGGCTGTGGGCGCCGTCCGGCTCACCCGGCCAAACCCTTTCAGGCTGACACGGAATCCGCTCCGATGCAGCGCCAGTGTTGCCTCCCGGACAGGTCGCCCATCGACCAAGGGAACCGGCCGTTCCCGGGATAGGGTGTCAGTCACGTGATAGGGCCAGGACAGGACCACACGCGCAGGTGTGGGCTCAGGATTTCGCGAAAGCGACTCCAGAGTCGCTCTGTGATCGCCACCGGACAATCGCGTGTGCTCGATGGCAATCCGGCGGGAGGCCAGCGCCTGCTGCAGCATGGTACGCGTGACCGGGGCGGCTGTTAATCCGCCGTAGTACTTGCCGCGGGGGTTGTCGATTTTGACGATCACGACCAGCTGTGGGTCGTCTGCCGGAAAGAGCGCTGCGAACGAGGCGGTATAAGTGCCGTGGACGTAGCGCCCGTTCTCAAACCGCACGGCGGTGCCGGTCTTTCCCAGTACCGTGTAGTTGACCAGCTGGGCCTCCTCGCCGGTTCCACCTTCACTCGCCGCTCCCCTCAAGAACTCCCGGAGCTGCGCGGCTACCGCCGGTGTCACCACCCGCCGGACCGGCTCCGGCCGGTGCTGGTAGATCGGAGGTCCTGACACACTGCGGATCTCTCGAACCAACGTGGGCGTGAGCAGAACGCCGTTATTCGCGATGGCGGCGTAGGCCGCCGCCAGCTGGACGGGGGTGACTCCGAACTCGTAGCCCATTGCCACACTGGCGCGGGTATACATCGGTTCCCACTTATCAGGCCGTTCCAAACGGCCTCTCGACTCGGAAGGAAATTCCGCGCCCGTCGGCGCTCCGAACCCGAAGTCCCGCAGCATCTCGTATTGCTCTTCCGGAGAAAGCCGAGAGGAGAATTTGGCCATTCCAATATTGCTGGACACTTGGATGGTTCGGGCCAAGGTAAGATTCCCCGTGGTCCGATGCGCGTCGGTAATCACGCGGGTCCGCCCGCTGCTCGTGATCGGCATGCGCCACAGGCCACCTTCCGCGAACACCGCATCGTCCTCAGTCACTCGGCGGAGAGTGAGGAGGGCGGCGGCCGTAAAAAGCTTAGCGGTAGACCCCGGCTCGAATGGATCGGTGAAGACCGATGCTCTGGCCGAGCCGGCGCCCTGCCTGGAGGCCAGCGCCAGCAGCTCACCGTTCCTGGAATCGAGAAATACGACATCGCCACCATCAGCCCGCATCGCGGAGATTGCCTCCTCCAACCCCCGTTCGGCGATCTCCTGGAGCTCGGCGTCGATAGTCAGAACCACATCGTTCCCCGCGACCGGTTCACGAATCAGTCGTGCGGGGGAATCGTACCGCCGGCCCGCGCGATCTTTGAGCAAGACCGCCTCGCCCGGTTGCCCCGTCAGAATAGAGTCGAGCGACAACTCCAGGCCGGCAGCGCCCCCGGGGCCATCCGGTGAGAGCCCTCCGATTATCGGCCGGGCCAGCGACCGTGAGGGATAGAAGCGCTGGAAGTCGCGACTGAGATGAATGCCGTCCAACTGGCGTAGCGGTTGGACCTGAGTCGCCGTATAGGGACCGTGATAATAGATCCAGCGCTTACCCGCTCTGAGATCGCGCCATACCGTCGCGGGAAGTATCCCGAGACACCGAATCAACTGCCGGCCGGCAGCCCGAGAATCTACGAGCTCATTCGGGGCGACGCCGACATGGTAAAACTCCTGGCTGAGGGCGAGAGGAACACCGTTTCGGTCGTAGAGCCCTCCGCGTTTTGCCGGGAGTACAGCACGCTCGGTTCGCTGGCGCGCCGCCTGCTCCCTCCAGCGCTCACCCTGAAAGAGTTGCAATTGTGCCGCGCGGGCGAGGATCGCGATAATGGCCAGCGCGAACCCGAACTGGACGACGACGATCCGCGTTGCCGGCTTCGCCATCAGGGACGCCCAGGAGCGGAGGGAACCGCGAACAACACGAACTCCGAGTCCGCCGGCTCGTGCAGTCCCAGGTTACGTTTGGCGATGGGCACCAGCACCTCGCGGCTGGAGGCCACCCGTATCCGGCGCTCGAGATCAGCGCGACGGGCTTCCAGAATGCCGCGCTGCTCTCGAAGATCGTGAAGCCGGCGCGCTGTGCGCAGCGCTGTAGTCTGCCGGGACACCACCGCCAATGCGCCCCCCAGGAAGATCAAGAGCCATAGAAACACCCAGTGCCGCCCCTTAAGTCGCTTCATCGACCACAAAGGTTCGGAGCTTGGCACTTCGCGCGCGGGGGTTGGTCTTGAGCTCCTGCTCGTCCGGCAACACCGGTCGTCGAGGCTCGACTCTTCCCAGCGACCGGCCACGACAGGTGCAGACCGGGAGGCCCGGTGGGCAGACGCACCTGCTGGCCCATTCGCGGAAAGCGTGCTTCACCAACCGGTCCTCTCCCGAATGATAGGTAATGATCGACAGTCGGCCGCCCGGCTTGAGTGCGTCCCGGAGTGCGGGGAGAGCACTCGCCAACTGCTCCAACTCGTGATTGACCGCAATCCGCACGGCCTGAAAGAGGCGAGCGAACTCGGGAGGACCTGTCCTCGGACCGAGAACGGCCCGGATGGCATTCACCAGGTCATCGCTGACGGCAAATGGTTGGCGTGCCCGTCGGCGCAGAATCTCCGCGGCAAGGCGCCGGGCCCGCCGCTCGTCTCCGTAATCGCGGAAAATGCGCTCGAGCGCTGCTCCGTCCGCATGGTTGAGGAGGTCGGCTGCGCTTTCTCCTGCGTCTTCCATCCTCATGCCGAGCGGCGCACCGGGACGGAAGGTAAAACCCCGGCCCGCCTCGTCCAGCTGGCGCGAAGAGACCCCCAGGTCGAGCAGGATGAAATCCGGCTCGAATCGGGTGACGGCCGTAAGCGCCTCCGGCGAGGCGTACGCCGTTTGCAGGTAACGGATCCCGGCTTCTCCGAGCCTCTGCCGACTGAGCGCAATCGCCTCGGGATCGCGGTCGATGCCAAGGACCTCCGCGCCATTACTGAGCAGGGCAGCCGCGTGACCACCGTCTCCCAGCGTAGCATCGACTGCCCGGCGAGCTCCTCGCGCGGCCAGACGCACCTGCTCCAGGAGCACCGGCACGTGATATATCGAAGTCTGTTGTGGCATCTCGAGCTCTGACGGGCCGAAACACAAACCCCGTCCAGAGGGGACGGGGTGAGCATTGTTCATCAGAGCGAGCGGGGCTGACGGGGCTCGAACCCGCGACCTCCGCAGTGACAGTGCGGCACTCTAACCAAGCTGAGCTACAGCCCCAGAACGGAGGGCGGAATATATCAAGGCGATGGGCTGTGAGCCACTGCTCGCCCTTATGCCTTCTTCTTCTTACTCGCCTTGCAGTACGCCTTCAGCATCGAGGCAATACGCGGGTTGTACTTCTTGATGATATCCAGGTTTTTGTCCACCGCTTGTGGATTGACCGAGCGGCCTGCGGTCAGCGCAGAGTCCGCGCCGGCCAGCAGCGCCTGCTCCTGTTTGGCCCCATCACAGGACTTCTGCTTCTCGGTTATTGGGTCCTGCTGAGGTACCTGGAACAGCAGAGCTAGGCCAAGCAAGTAATTGGCGGCAGGATAGACCTTGCCCGACGGATTGGCCGTTTGCACCGCCATCCGGAGGATCTGCTCGGCCCCCTGGAGATCCTGGGGCTGCTGGAGCAGCGGGGTGGCCGCACTATAAAGCAGTACCGCCGCCTTCTCCTTGGCGTCGGCATCGCCATGCTTGATCACAAACTCCAGGAAGGGCACAGCCTCCTTGGATCGGGGCGTGAAGCCGCTCGGGCTCGTTGCAGCTCCAGCCTTGGATGTGTCGGGTCGAGTGGCCGTGGACGAATCACGTTTGACCGCCCCTTTGCTGGTGTCCGGATGGGCGGAGCCGCGCGCGGAATCGGGTCGCTGGGCGGTGCTGTCCGGCTCGGGAGGGAGCACCAGGGCCTTGGCCGCCGCCAACGCCACCTCGACCCCCGTCTCGGTCGTGTCCTTGGCGATGATCCGGTTGGCGACCGCTATCAGGCTGTCGGTCTGGCCGGTCATCGCGTACCCGGTGCTGAGATAGCGAAGGAGCGTCGGGTTGTTGGGATATTTCCGATTTCCAATCTGCGCCCACTTCACCAGCCGGGGTGCGTCTTTCCCCTCCTGAGCCGCCACTGAGATCTTGCTGAAGAACAGCGTATCCGCCTTGGTGGAGTCGGTCGCATACATCGTCTCGAGAGCATCGACCGCACACTTGAAGTCGCCCAGGAACAGGCATGCATTACTCTTGAGATCGTACAGATCCGCGTTGTTGGGATCGAGCTTTAGGCCCTCGTCTGCTACCTTGCGCGCCGTCTCCGGGTGTCCCGAGGCCAGGAAGTACTTGAACAACCTCTCTCTGAGCGCCTGGTTGGTCGGGGCGACGGAGAGCATGTGCGAGAACGCATCCAGCGTTTTTGCTGTGTCGTTAGCGGCCTGGTACTGCTCGGCCAGGGCGGTCCACGCCGGGAGGCTCAAGGGATCGCTCTTTACCGCGGCCTGGAGGTGCTGAACCACCTCGGCAGGCTTCTTCTGCGTCCGGGCGATCTGCGCCAGACAGAACTCCGCCAGCCCATAATTCGGCAGGGTCTTGGTTGCCTTCGTGGCGGCTTCCTGCGCTTTGTCGGGCTTGGCGGCCTGCTGATCGACGCATGCCTTGGCATCAGGCAGGGCTTTCACCGTGGGCTGAAGCGCCTGGGCAATCTTCTTACCGAAATCCTCGGGAGTCTGTCCCTGTGCCTGAGTCAAAGAGACCACGTTCCCGGCGTCGTCGTTCACCCCGGTGAGGCGCGCGGTCACTGTGGGAGGCTTCCCGGCAGCACTCGCCAGGGTGCCCGTCACGATGACTCGGGCCTGGATATTCTTGGCCAGAGTGGTCGCGAGCGGAGGGCTCAGGATTGCGTCTATCGGGTAACCGTACTGCTTCAGAGCGTCGTTCATCTGACTCTGCTCGATCACCGTGAAATTGCGGCCAACGATACCCTTCATCTCCTGCCGCATCGCAGTGCCGATCCTGACGGCGTTCGCCGAATCACCCGGAGCGAAGGCAAAGGGGTTGGCCACCATCAGCCTGGGGGCATTGGTGGCGGGTTGAGTGGTGCGCGCACCGCGGGGAATTCCCTGCGCCGAGAGGCGCGTGGAGACGATTCCTACGGAGAACGCGATGAGCATCGAACGCGACAGATACATGCCAGAAATCTCCACAACGGGTCGGCCCAGATCGGGCCTGCAGCGCCCCGCCCAGCGCGGGTGCGAAATGGGCGAAGAGGGATTCGAACCCCCGACATCCTGCGTGTAAGGCAGGCGCTCTGAACCAGCTGAGCTATTCGCCCTGAGAGCAGACCGGCCCTGTCACGTCAGTAGCGACATCGCAGGGACCGTGCCGTGATGAGCGACACCCTTTGCTATAGCGCGATACCGATCGGAAACAGCACGCAATAGCCGACGACCAGGATTACCGCCGCCACGCTCGGATGACCTGCCTGGAGCGTCAGATACCCGACCATCAAGATCAGTACTGCCAAACCGAGGATGATGAGATTTCGTGGGGCCAGCACGAAATGTCTCGGTGACGACTGGCCGGAGCGATTGGATGGACGGGGACTCGACATAGACGAGGAGGCTACTACGGTTCCCTGGTCGGGTCAAGTTCAGACGGGGCTATAGCTTCCGGAGGAAGCTCCCATCCCTCATCCAGCGCCGCGCGCCGGGCACGGTCCGCCCGCTTCCGCCGGCGCAGAAGCGCCCAGACTGCCAGACTGAGTATCCCCCATCCGCCCCCCGCTACGAGCCAAGTGGCAAGACTGTACCTCCGGCGGAGGCTGTGGCGCCATTCATTCTCGAATTGTGAGACGGTCAAGCCGGTGGTGGCGTGCACGCTGGCTTCGAAATCGTCGCCCGCACGCAGCCGCTGCAGGAGCGGAGTGAGGGAATGAGACGGGTTCAGCCGGGCCAGCTCGGTTACCGCCGACACTGCCAGGGCATAGGATACATCCGCGGTCGAGGCGGATCCTCGCAGCGCCCCGTCCAGCGTTCGAAGGTCGGGGACGGCACCCCGCACCACCGCAAGGTTGAGCTCGAGAGTACCGAGACGGTCCCACTCGCCGGCGGCCCACGCCGCGTAACCTTCGTCAAACCACAACGGCACTCGAACGGTGACCGCCTGGTGGAGCGCGAGATGGGCGAGCTCGTGTCGGAGTGTGCGGTACAGGTCGTCGACATCGGCGCGCAGCAGGATAGTGCGCGAACCCGGCACTGCCACCGCTGCCCCCCACGCCGGGGCGCGACCGCCGGAGAGAGAGTCCATCCGGCGTGCATCGGGAACCACAATCAGCCGGAGGGGACCAGGGGAGTGACGGCCGAGGCCCGGCCATTCAGTGGCTTGCCCGGCACGCCGAGCAAGCTCGGTAGCCAAACCAAGCTGGCCAGGCCAGGCCACGGCTGTCACCTGCCCTACCCGCACTGCCATTGGTTGGGATTGGAGTAACGCTGCGAGGGCGCTACCGAGGATGCCGCAGACGATCAGGAAAGCGGACTGCGCGGGACTTCACCTCCGGCTGCCGCAACCTCCAGCATCTCTTGGCAGCGTTTGGCCCAGGGATTGAACTTGTTGGCCTTGTACCCGTCGGTCCATGCTCGGACCGCCTCTTCCCGCTCACCTCCGAGCCATAATGCCCGGCCCAGCTCGAAGTAGGCCTCGATCAGATTGGGTCCCAGCTTCAGGGTCTTGCGCAGGAAGGTTTGCGCGTCCTCGTACATCTCACGCTCCAGGTAGACCAACCCAAGATAGTAGTGCGCGTAGAGAGTAGCCTTGCGGTCATTGTCGAGTCGTATCGCTTTCGAGAGGTGCTCGATCGCCTCGCCGAAAATTCCCTTTTTGAGGCAGATATAACCCACATTGATTCGCGCCAACGCGTTGGCCGGCTCCTTCATCAGCACTTTGGAAAAGTTTCCCAGGGCGTCGTCGTAGTCTTCATTGAGCATCTGGGCCCACCCCAGCAACGAGGTGGCTTCGACCGCTCCGGGTGACAGGCTCAAGGCGCGCTCCAGCGCCTGAATGGCGCCGGTGTAATCGCCCAGAGAAATCAGGCTCCATCCCTTTTCTATATATGTAGAGGCTCCGAGATGGTCGGCGTGGACTGCCGGGCGCGCCCCATTGAACTGGGGAGCCGCGCTGACCTCGGCGGCGCTGACGGTCTGTTTGTAGCGTTCGACCAGCCCTTTGATCTCCTCCTTGATGTGCCCCAAGTCGGAAAGCGCCCCGTCCACCCGCTTGAAGAGCGAGATGATGTCCCGCTTCAGCGACTCGCGTCCGGCACCCGCAGGCGCGTCCACCCGGCCTGCGATCGCCTGGAGCTCGGTGCGGAGCGCAGCCAGCCAAGCCTCGGTCATCAGGCGGCTCCCAGCTCACTCAGCGCCAGCCGCTCACTCGAAGAGAGCAGCTTCCTGGCATTAAGGATGATAACAGTCCGTCCGGGGCGAGTGACGATGCCTGCGATGTAGACCGCAGCCAAGCCACTGACGATCGGGGATGGCGCGGTGATCACCGTGCTGTCGACCCGCAGCACTTCCAGGACTTCGTCCACCAACACCGCTATGCGCTGGCCGTCGAGCTCCAGGACCATCAGGCGAGTCTCCTCTCGGATCAGCGCCTCGAGCTCGAATCGTTTGCGAAGGTCGATGACCGGGACGGCGCTCGCGCCGTAGGGCATCACCCCCTCCAGGAAACCTGGTGCCTTTGGCAGCGGCGAGGGGGCGGAGTAGCGGAGGATCCGCTCGACCTGAAGAATGTCGAAGGCGAATTCCTGTCGGCCCACCCGGAACGTCACCAGCTGAACGTCGTCCCCTGTGGTCATTGCGATGCGGCCTCCAGCAAACGTGAGCTCAGAGCGGATAAATCCAGCAGGGGGACGAGTTCCCCATCATGTCGTGCAACGCCAGTGGCCCAGGGCAGTGTTTCCCCCGCGGGCACGGGCAGCGCCGGCTCGTGCAGCAGGATCTCAGCTTCTTCCACCTCCAGGCATACTCGCTTACCCTCCACCAGGATGACCACCCCGGTGGTTCCTACCTCCGTAGGATGCGCCGTGCCTTGAAGCAAGGAGGCGAGATGCACCAGCGGTACCATCCGCCCCTGCATCGCCACCAAGCCGCGAACAGCGGGCTCGATGACTGGGACCGACCGCACCTCACCGAGTTGTGTCACCGCAATGACATGGGAGAGCTCCAGCCCCACGAAACGACTCCCGGCGCGGACCAGTAGAAACCCGGATTCGCGCCGGCTCATCGCGTTCTCAACTGACTAAGCTCCGCGGCGATCCGCGGAGCCATTTGGGAAACAGGCAGAACCTCCCTCACGCCACCGGATTGCAACGCCGCCGCCGGCATTCCATAGACGGTGGCGCTTTCGCGATCCTGAGCCAGCCCAACCCCGCCTGCGTCATGGATGCGCCTGAGACCTTCCGCACCATCACGACCGATACCAGTGAGAACGACGCCGATGGCTCGGGCGCCAAACCGCGCCGCGACGCTGCTGAAGAGCGGATCCGCTGCGGGGCGCACGCCCCACACTGTTGGGCCTCGGTCCAACATGAGACACAGGGCGCCCGGGGCAGGATTAACCCGCATGTGGTAATCGCCGGGTGCCACGTACGCCGTATCCGCGAGGAGCGGCATGCCATCCTCCGCTTCCACGACCTTGCAGCGGCTCCGGGAAGCGAGTCGCTCCGCCAGGCTGTGGGTGAACTTGGGCGGCATGTGCTGAACGACTACCACTGCGGCCTCCTGCCCGATTGGGAGACGCGGAATGATTTCGGCCAGCGCCCGAGGGCCTCCGGTCGAAGCGGCAAAGGCCACGCAGAGCCTTGCCTCTCCTGGAGCGGTCCGCGCACTCGAGGCTTGCATTGTCCTGCCGGACTCTTCGGCGCGAGCGACGCGCTTGATGTCAGCCGAGCGGGCAGTCCGCAACACGGTCATCAAACGCTCGGCAAACCGGGCCGTCGCGGCAGCGCCGCGTTCATCTTCCTTGGCCACCAGGTCGACGGCGCCCAGCTCCAGCGCACGAATCGCCGCCGTCGCTCCGGGACCGGCGTGGGCGCTGACCACTACAATCGGGAGTGGTGACTCGGCCATGATGTACCCAATGGCTCCGAGTCCATCCAGCTCAGGCATCTCCAGATCCATGAGCACCACATCGGGAGCCAGCGAGCGAACCTTGCGGAGCGCATCCATGCCATCACGTGCGGTCGCGATGACCCGGAACTCACCCGACCCCTCCACCACGTCGGTCAGCAAGCGACGAAAGAAGGCGCTGTCGTCGACCACCAGGACCCGGCCCGGATCAGAGGTGCTGGGTGCCATGCGCGACGGTCCTCACTTCCACTTGACCATCCCCGACCCGCAGGCGGACCGTTCGACCGAAGTCGCCGCCCACCGCTTCCCCCACGAGAGGAACGCCGTGCGCGTTCAAGGCCTGCCGCGCAGCGGCCAGGTTCCGCTCTCCCATCTGGAGAGTGCCGGGCGGGGCCAGCGCCGCAAACATGCTCGCGCCGCCGGCCAGTCGACCGGTGATTCGGTCAGCGCGGGCGCCATCAGCCTGCATCAGCTCGAGCAGGCGAGGCACCGCCGATTGGGGGAACTTTGCGGGGTTGCTGTCGGCGCGAGCCAGAGCCGGGGAAGGCAGCAGTGTGTGAGCCAGTCCTCCCACCCGGGCCTCGGCGTCATAGAGAACGATGGCCACACAACTCCCCAGGCCGACCGTGACCAGCACATCGTCGGCTACCCCAGTCCGCAGATCGGCGACGCGAACGAGCAGTTCCCGGCCGGTCATGCGGCGCGCCGATACACCCGCTCGCGCGGATCCAGCAGCGTCAGTCGCTCGCGCGCCGGGCCGAAAAGAGTCTCGACCTTTCCCAGCACCAGAAAGCCGCCGGGCGCGAGCGCGTCAGCGAAGGCATTGAACACCCGCTCTTGGGCTGCACGCCCGAAATAGATGACGACGTTCCGGCAAAGGATCAGGTGATAGTTCCGGCGCGGCGGCGGGTCGTTGACCAGGTCGGAGGCCCGGAGCACAACCCTACGGCGCACCTGCTCCGCGACCCGGCGGAGATCACCCTCGCTTTCGAAATACCGCTGGACCAGCCCGGCCGGGACTTCGACAAGTGCCTCGGCGGAATACCGAGCGGCCTGCGCGCGGGCGAGGCACTCGCGGTCGATATCCGTGGCATCGATGGTGACCAGGCCGAGCCGGTCTGTCCTGCCTTGGGTCTCCAGGCGCTCGGCGATGAGCATGGCGAGGGTGTACGGCTCCTCCCCCGACGAGCAGCCCGCACTCCATGCCCGCACCTCGTGCTGCCCGTCGGCACAGATCTCCCGCAGCACGGTCTCTCGCAGAAGGTTCCAGGTTTCGGCGTTTCGGTAGAAGCGGGTAACGTTGATGGTGATAGCATCCTTCAGCCGCTCGTACTCCTCCGGGCTTCGATCCAACACCGCCTGGTAGTCCGAGTACGTGTGGGCGCCACAGGCGCGCATACGAACGGCGATTCGCCGCCGGAGGCACTTGTCCTTGTAGTCCTGCATCGGGAGTCCCACCTCCCGCGAGATCTTCGCGGCGAGGGCGGCGAACGCTGCCTCATCGGGGGGCGTCATTGGGACAAATCCAGCATCTCGAGGTTCGCCCTGGCGAGTTGATGCCCCGGATTAAGCGACGTTGCCTGGGCCCAGCTTTCCCTTGCGCGGATGTGATCGCGCCGCTTGTAGGCGATGTTGCCCAGCTTGAAGTACAGGTCGTCGCCCAACTCCGGATTGAGCTTTGCCGCCCGCTCGTACGCCTCGGCAGCCTCCTCGTATCGGCCGTTGCGATAGAGGAGGTCTCCCAGATTCTTCGAGACCTGAGGCAGCGCGGCGTCTTCGGCGAGCGCCGAGCGCAGGAGCGTTTCCGCTCCTTGGACGTCGCCACTGACCTCCAACAGCACCGCGAGATTGTTCTGGAGCACCGGATGGTGAGGAAAGGCGGTGACTCCCTCGCGAGCGATCCGAAGCGCATCCTCCGCATCGTCGATGCCGGACGCGGCCAGGGTGGCGCCCCAGTACCAGAGTGCCG
Source organism: Gemmatimonadota bacterium (assembly GCA_046726475.1). Taxonomy (GTDB): domain Bacteria; phylum Gemmatimonadota; class Gemmatimonadetes; order Gemmatimonadales; family GWC2-71-9; genus CAVVWJ01. The sequence goes on from JBKPAO010000032.1 coordinate 90,725, forward strand.
GCAGCGGTTTTCCGTCCAGTAGCTCGCAAGCGCGCGCCAACCGTGCCTGGGCCACCTTGTTGTCGCCACGTTTGAGAGCCACGATGCTCCAGCCCAGCATGATTCGTGGATCGTCCTTGGCTCGGCCGGCCGCGTCGCCGAACGCCGCCTCAGCCTCATCCAGCCGACCCAATTGTTCGAGTGCAAACCCCAGGTTGTGCAGCGCCGCAGGCCGGGGCACGCCCGATTCAGCGGCCTGGCGCAGGGCGACTGCCGCTTCCTCCCAGCGGGCCTGACGTATGGCAATGAGACCCAGGAATAACGGTGCGCCGCTGTCGGCCGGCCGTAGTTCGATCACCCGGCGGAACTCGCGCAGGGCCTCCTCCAGCATTCCCGCTTTGTAAAACGCGATCCCTAGGTTGCGGTGTTCATCGACCCGGCTCTCGTTGACCTTAGGGGCAATCGCGGTGGAGGTGCCCACCCGGTGCGCGAAGCCGGCGGTAATCAGTCCAAAGAGCGCTTTGCCGACCTCGAACTCGACCAATCCCGACTCATCGATCAGTTGGCGCACGTCGCGCGTGCCGTCGATGAGGGAAAGCAGCCGTTGTTGCTCGGATGAGAGCGTAGGAGCCGATTGCTGGATGTGCTGCTGATCGACCGAGAAGATCAAATCGAAGGAGGGGATCTTTTTCTCGATCAGACTCCATTCGTCCACCCGCCGAGCGCCCTCCAGCAACAGCGCCTCGGGGCTGATGCGAACGAGAAAGTCCTCTCGCTCGGGGCGAACACCCGCCTCGAAGTTGAACGTGCCTGATGTCCAGGTGAACAGGTAGTACACCGCTTCTTCTATCTGGAGGCGTATGTACTCCTCCAGCTCAGTCCGGGACAATAGGCCCAGGCCCACCAAAATTTCACCCAACTTGTGTTGTCGGTCGTCCACCTGGGCTGCGATGGCTTGCTGCAGCTGCTCGGCGCTGATACGGCCTTTGCGGAGCAGGATGTCACCCAGGCGGTCGCGGCGGTTCACGATCGAGGCGTACACGATCTGTCCTTCATCCAGGTAGATCGTCCCGAAGTTGTGCTGGTCCGCGAGCGCGAGGCAGCCGGTGCGCCGCCCCAGAAACAGCAGCTGAATGACGTCCGGTAGACTGGCCTCTTTGAGGCTGCCCTTGATCGCCATCAGCGCCACTCCTCGACGATGCGATCACCGACATCGGGCCAGTCCCAGACCAGCTTTTCCCGGCTGCGGGCACCGACCACGGGTGCCACGACTCCACTGGCTCTGATAGCCACAGATCTGCGCGGCGGCTTGGCCGGAGCACCTTCCAATACCTCTCGAGCCAGCGCGGCGCTGGGCAAGATGTCCTTGGCCTCAGCGGCGTTCAGAACCCGCTGCAGCAAGCCTTGCACGGCACGGACCGAGTCCGCCGGCCGCGAGCTGAGATACGAGGCGAGCTCGATATCGGCCTTACCGACCTTGGCCTGCAGCAGCCGTTCGACGACGTGCTGACGGATTTCACGTTCTGGAGGCGGCAGATCGACAACCAGGCCCCCCTCCAGTCGGGTACGAAGCCGAGCTTCTACCGCAGTGAGCTCAGCCAGCGGTACCGCAGAAGTGAAGACCATCTGCCGGCCGGACTCCATAAGAAAATTGAAGAGGACGAAGAGCTCGTCCTGAGTCCGGTCCTTCTCAGCGACGAGGTGGACATCGTCCAGCAGAAAGGCCCCAGCCCCCCGATAGCGTGCGCGCCAGGGGCCCACGGCATCCCGGTCGATTGCCTCGATCAGTTCGCCGGTAAACTCGTGCGAGCTGAGGCAGGCCACCGGCCCGCGCGCTCGCTCTGCCAGGGCATTTCCCAGCGCGTGCAGCAGATGGGTCTTCCCTACCCCGCTGGCACCAACGATGACGAGGGGGTTATAGCGACTGGATGGCTCGGCCACGATCGCCCGCGCGGCCTTCAGCGCGATGCGGTTGCCGTCTCCCTCGAACAGGTCGTCCAGCCGCCAGATGGGCAACGGTGCCGGCGGAGGATGAGCCCCCTGACGGGCCCGTAAGGTCACTGCCTCCGCACCGGCAATGTCGTCCGGATCGCGGAATGCGCTCGAGCCAGCCAGCGAAGGAGCCAGCTCCTGCGCCTCGGCGCGGAGAGCCTGCAGCCGCCGGACATCCCGCTCGAACTGCTGCAGCACCTCTTCCGGGTCGGTCGTCATCTCCTGTTGCAGGAGTGCCTCGAGGCGGCCGGTGCTGAAGCCTTCGCCCTCCCACCGCAGGATCGCCGCCCCGACCTTGGTACGCCAGGAATCGACCTGCTGCGCGACCGTGGCGGACACCTCGGAAAGGAAATCGCTGAACTCATCGACTGCGGTATGCTCCGCCTTCTCGGTCTTCTCCGTCCTCTCTGCCGCGTCAGCCCCGGTGGCCAGCGCGCGGGCCTGCTCCGGCCGCAGCGGTCGGTCGCTGACCGCCTGGAAGGCGACCAGTCGGTTGAGCGCACCAAGCAGCTCGCGTACGTTGTCGATGACCAACGAGCCGACCGCCTCGAGCACTCCCTCGCCAAAGCTGACCCGGCGCTCCCCCGCCTTCCGCCGCAGGATGGCGACCCGAGTCTCGTAATCGGGCGCCGCGATATCAATGATCAATCCACCGGCAAATCGCCGGATCAATCGTTCGTCCAGCGCTTCGATCTCAGCCGGCGGGCGGTCGCTGGTGAGAACGATCTGCCGATTGCTGGTCTGCAGTGCATCGCTGAGCCGCAGCAGCTCAGCTTGCATCTCACGCCGGTGGGTCAGGAATTGAACGTCGTCCACCAACAACAGATCGACGTCGATGAACCGGCGGCGGTAGGCCTCGCCCTGACCCGCGGCCACCGCGGCATGAAACGACTCGACAAACTCATCCAGTGTGAGGTACTCCACCGACAGGCCGGGATTGATCAGCTTGGCGGCGTGACCGATTCCCATCAGAAGGTGAGTCTTTCCCAGACCTGGACGCGCGTAGATGAAGAGGGGGTTGTAGACCGTTCCGGGCGACTCAGCAACCGCCTTCGCCGCTGTGAACGCCAGTCGGTTCGCCGCTCCGACCACGAGGGTATCGAACCGATACAGTGGGTTGAGCGTAGCCGTCATGCGACTGCGCTCCGCGCGGCGAGTCGCTTGAGGACCAGCTCGGATACCCCCTTCAGCGTCTCGAACACGCCGGTGCCATGGAGAGCGTCCGCGCTGAAACTCTGCACCGCCCGGAAGTTCAGCGCGTCGTCCATCTCTTCCCGGCTCAAGATCAGATCGCGGGGGAGATCCTGCTTGTTGTACTGAAAGACCACGGGAAGCTGGCGGATGTCCACGCCCTGAGCCAGAAGATTGTCTTGCAGGTTCTGCAGGCTTTCCAGATTGTCGTCGAAGCGGCGGGCCTGGCTATCAGCCACAAAGACGACGCCGTCCGCGCCTTGCAGCACCAGCTTCCGGGTGGCGTTGTAGTAGCTCTGTCCGGGCACGGTGTAGAGCTGAAACTTGGTGCTGAATCCGGAGATAGATCCCAACTCGAGCGGCAGGAAGTCAAAGAAGAGCGTGCGATCAGTCTGGGTGGCAAGCGACACCATTCGCCCCCGCCGAGCTTCGGGTACTCGGCCATAGACGTACTGCAAGTTGGTCGTCTTCCCGGACCGCCCCGGTCCGTAGTAGACGATCTTGCAGGTGATCTCGCGCGCGGCGAAGTTGACGAGCGACATGTCCTCTACCGTCCGAAGAGTTCTTTGAGACTCGTGTTGAGCTCTTGCTCGAAGTTTTCCGGCAACGGAACCGCCGATGCCTGCTCCCTCGGTGCGGCTGTCACCAGCTCCTCGACCAGCTGATCAAAGAAGAGTTGGACCAATCCCACCGAGGTTTCGGCCCCGAACACCACCAAGCCGATCCAGCGCCCACGGGGAGTTCCGAAGGCGGAGAGCATGCAGCTCTGCCGACTCCCGCCGTACACCAGCGCGGCAAACCGGGGTGCCCCCATGATGCGAGCCAGCTCTTCGGTCGACGCCACGATGGCGGCACCCAGCGCCGCTGCCGTCATCACTTCGACCGAGCGCGAAAATCCGTGCTGTGCGACCACCTGCCCAGAGGTGGTCATCAACAAGATCAAGCGGGCCGAAGACTCGGTGATGAAGGTCTGGAGCGGTGCCGCAACCCAGGGCTCGAGCGCGCGCATCAGGCCAGGCGGCCGACGGCGTCGAGCATCTGAACGCGAGCGAGACCGAGATTGGCGTCGAGACCGGCGACGGCGACCAGCACAAGGTCGCTCCGGCCCGGCGCAGCCAAGACCGACCCCTTGTCGCCGCGCAAATGCACGAACGTCGGCGCGCGCATTCCTGCGTGGTTGGTAGCGCGATCCAATCGTTGAACCAGGCTGGCCGCGAGCGCCGCGATAGCCCGGCCGTCGATCCCATCCATGAGTCGTTCCGCGACTACCAGCCCATCGCTACCGGAGATCAGCAATGAGCCCCGGACGCCCGGTACCTGAGTCACTCGCTGGAGTGCGGCCTCGGCCTCGCTCATGTGTGTCGCGCCAGCCATTCCCGCGCTTCTCGCGCAGCCCGCTCTGCCATCAGCCCGAGACGCGCCATAGGCAGCGAGGAATCACGAACGGTGAGCAAAACTGTCTCGGGCGTTGGGGGAACCAAGAACAGGTTTCCCTCCGGCGATTCCACCGCGATAGCCTGCCAGGTTCCGAGTCCCAACAGCCGGCTAGTACGGGACGCTTCCTTTGACACCCCGGACAGCTCCGCGGCGACCCGATCACCGACGTCTTCATTGCTGGGGCTCAACAATGTCCCATTCAGCCTCAGCCCATTCCCGTCCACCAGCATGACACCCTGCTCGACGTGTCCGTTCGACGGTGCCGACGTCACTTCCGCCGCCGGGGCTCCCGAAGAAACCGCTGCGGGTTCAGCCTGCGGAGCCACACGCTGGGCCGGCTGCACCGGGGTCCGGACTCGATCGATGGCCTGACGAACCGACCAGTCGTCCGGATCGATCTCTGCGGCTCGCTGCAAATGCTCCAGCGCAGCCGGAGCGTCACCGGCCTTGAAGTAGAGGAATGCAATCCCCTTTAGAGCCCCGATCCGCATGGGATCAAAGCGGAGTGCCTCAGCCCAGGCGTCGAAGGCGCCGGCGAGATCTCCCTGGTCCCCCAATATGCGACCCATCAAATCATGGGCGTCGGCCAGGGTGGGATACCGTGCGAGGCCGCCGCGCGCGACCTTGTATGCCGCCTCGAGTTGCCCCCGTCTCCGCAGCGCCTCGCCCAGCTCTAAGAACGCGAGACTCGCCGGTTCGTCGGCCAGTCGAGCCGTCAGCGTCTTGATATCCTCAGTCACGATAGCTCTCCAGCTCCTCCGCCAGGAGTTCGGCGGCTTGACACAGACGCTCCACCGCGGGACTCAGTGCTTCCTCAGCTGTCGTGCGCGTGCCGAGGCGAGCCCAGGTCTTCCAGGCCTCGGCCGCACCGCGAAACCGTCCGAGCGCTGCCTGACAGAGCCCGAACAGCCGGCGGGCCTCGGGCAGCAATGGATCGGTCCGCAGCACCTCCTGCAACGCGTGAGCGGCCTTCTCGAAATCGCCCTTCGCCAGTGCAGCCCGCGCTGGTACCAAAGACACTCCATGGTCCCTGCCGTTCGCCATGGCACCGCCATGCTCGTCCAACACGACAACCCCCGCAGCGGCTAACGCGTACACCGTTCGAGCAACGTCGAACTCGGAGCGACCCAGGATGTCGGCCAGGGCATGCAGATCGCGCTCTCCGTCGACCGCGGCGAGGACCTCCCATTCGAGAGGGACCAGGTCGAGCTTGCCGCCGGCGGGCGCATCCGGTGGCGGCAGCTTGGGAACCACCCGAAGGTGGGGCACCTTGGATTCGATGCGCGACCATTCGTCGATCCGGCGCGCCGACTCCATGAGAAGTCCCCCCGTCGGGATCCTAATGGGCGAGTCGACCAGCGCCTCCGAGGTCGCGCCTTCCTCGAACCGGAAGTGGCCCTCGGTCCAGCCCAGGAGGTCGAGGATGGCTTCCTCGACTTGTCCCTTGAGCTGCCGGTCGAGCTCGCGCCGGGAGATCGCCCCGAGTGACACCAGGATGTCGCCGAGCCGCCGCGAATCCCCTTTCTCCTGTAGTGCGAGTGCGCGATCCAAGTCTTTCGCGGAGACCTTGCCCAGCCGAACCAGCCTGGCGCCGAATCGCTGTGGATTCTTGCCCAACGTTGCCGCCACCACTCCACCACGCTCGAACGTGACCGACGCCGCGGTTTGCCGTAGCTCGGAGGTAACCCGTAACACCCCGGTCTTCCGGCCCAAGTCGAGCAGCTGGAAGACATCCTGGATGTGGAACTCCTTCAGCGGTCCTTCGAGTGCCACGTCAGCTCACCCCGGCGAATAAGTGCTGAAGGTCCCGGGCGGAGCGCGCCCGGCTTCGGGCCTCGGTCGCAAAGGGACCCTCCGGATCCAGCTGGATGACCCGCTCCCAGACCTGGACTGCCTGATCGAACTGCCGTTGCCGCGCCAGGCCAGTGCCCAGGTGATAGAGAGCTGCGGTCTGGTCGGGATCAAAACGGAGTACTCGGGCAAAGGCCTGCAAAGCCTCCGCGGTTCTCCCGTCCTCCAGGAGAGCCCGACCCAGCGCGGTCAAGGCTTCCAGCTCGTAAGGATCGGCCTCAAGCAGCCGGACCAACACCTGGACTGCCGCCCCTGCCGACTCAGTGCGCCGGAGCAGGTCGGCCAGAGCCAAGGCGGCCGCGCCATAGGTGGGCAGGAGGTCGAGTGCCCGCTCATACGCCGTCCGGGCAGCTACCCAGTTATGGCGCTCCTCCTCCATCATCCCGAGCTCGTACCAGACCCGAACCAGTGAAGGATCGAGCTCCAGCGCAGTCTGGAAGGCGGTCAAGGCAGCAGCCCTATCGCCCAAACGTCCCAAAGCCTGGGCCCACAGGTGAAAGAGGTCTGGCCGCGCAGGAGCCAGCGCTTGTGCTTGCTTGATGCACTCGATCGCGCCGGTCGCATCACCCAGGGCGAGTCGGACGCGCCCGCGAGCGACCAGGACCTCGACATCACCCTTCGCTCGGGAAGCGAGATCATCGGCCAGGGAGACAGCATCCCTGGCCCATCCGAGGGAGAGGAGCGCCCGGATCTCGCCCAGAGTCGCATCGCGGTCGCCGGGAAGAGCAGTCCGCGCCTGGCGATATCGCTCCAGTGCTTCGCCGTAGAGTCCGCGACGGGCAAAGATGTCGCCCAGCAGCACCGCGGTAGCACCAACCGGCGCACCACGAGTCGCCGCGCGCGTCACCTCGTTTGATGCCAGGTCGAGCAGGCCTTTGGCGATCAGCTCACGGGCGCCCGCCAGCGACTCGTCCGCCGGTGCGGCTGCCTGAACTGGTGAGGCGGCAGGTGCCAACTCAGCGAACAGCTTGTCCAGCGCCGGCGGATCGAAGCTGAACTCGCCACCGAGCTCATCCCCGCTTACATCGGCCACCAACTCCGGGGCGATCGCGATCGTGGGGTCTTCGTACTGCAGATCAATTGTGAGCGCGAACTTCTGGGGCACGTACAACGGTTCCAGTTCCAGCGCCCGCTTGGTCTCCCGCAAGGCGCCATCGAAATCGCCCAGCTGACTCAAGACGAAGCTCAAGTTGTAGTGCGCCGAAGCAAACTCGGGCGCGACGTCCACCGCGCGCCCGAAGGCGTTGCGGGCGTCCTCGTATCGCTTGAGCTCGACTAACACCAGGCCCATTCCGTTCCATCCGACTGCGCTGGCGGGCTGGTCGGTCAGAGCGCGCTGATACTCCTCGAGTGCACCCTTCAGCTGGCGGCGCTGGAGCAGAAGCAGTCCCAGATTGAGCCGAGCGGTCAGCAGTGGCTGGGAGCCGTTTAGTGCCTGGCGAAAGCACCCAATCGCTGGCGCAGACGTCAGCGCGCTCGCCCGGATGACGCCCAGGTTGTTCCAGGCGAGCTGATAAGCGGAGTCAACCTCGACTGCTTTCTCGTACGACGACACTGCCTCAGCCGATCGTCCGGCTTGGTGGAGACAGACGCCGCGCTCGTTCCAGAGCTTGGGCGAGTCGGGATACTCTTTGACCAGGTCATCGTAGAGCTGAAGCGCGGCGGCCAGATCGCGCCTTAGCAGATGGACTTCCGCCATGGCCTGCAGATTCAGCCGGCGATCCTCACCCGCATCCAGCGCGAGCTGATATTCCCGGAGCGAATCCTCGTAGTAGCCCTTCTGGCGGAGGGCGAGGCCCAGGTTGTAGTGGGCCAAGAGGGCGCCGGGGACGGATTGTGGGGAAGCGGGACTGCGGGGAGGCGGGGAAGGAGACTCCGCCCGACCATCGGAGTCGGCCCTATTCGCCTCCCCGCCTCCCCGCTTCCCCGCTTCCCCGCGTTCCAACGCCAGGTTCGCCTGCGCGCGGCCCAGCATGGGATTGAGCGCCAGCGCGCGTTTGCTGGCGGCGCGGGCGGCTTCATGTTGGCCGAGGTCCCCGTACACGAAGGCCAGAAGATAGTGCGCTTCGGCATAGTCGGGATTGCTCGCGACCGCTTCCTTGAGCGCGACCAGCGCCAGCTCGGTAAGCCCTCGGTTATAGAGCACCTCGCCGCGGTGGAAACGCGCCACCGGATTCTCCGGCTCCTTCTCGCAAGCTCGGGCCAGCCAGTCACTGGCCGTGTCCAGCCGGCCACGGGCCTTCTCGGCGAGTCCGAGCTGGAGCATGGCCGGGACATCATCCGGAGATGTCACGAGCAGGGCTTCGAACTGAGCAACGGCTTCCTCGTACCGGCCCAGCATGGCGTAGGCCCGGCCCAGCTCCCAGTGGGCGTCGCGCAACTGGGGATTCTGCGCGACCCGATCTCGCAGCTCCTGGAGCCGGTGCTCGTAATGGCCGCTGTCTCGGTAAGCGATCTCCAGGTTGGCCTGCGCCACCTGCATCTTCGCGTCGAGCTCGAGGGCGCGCGCGAACTCGCTGATGGCTTCTTCGATCAGCCCCTTTTGGTAATAGAGAACGCCGAGATTGTTATGAGCACCCGCGTCGGAGGGATCGATCCGGCGAGCAAAGGAGCGAAGCACCGTGAGGTCGCGCTCGGACAGCGCGGGCGCCGGCATGGTACCTAGGGAAGGCGAATGGCGTCGAAGATCGACCGCAACGACGCCAGATCGGGCAGTAGGAGGAAGTGTCCTCCGAGCGGTTCGTTGGCACCCTCAATCCGGAAGGAGGTCTCCACGCAGAAAGCGTAATCGCGGTCGTGACCGAAATTGAGCTGCGCCGTCGTGAGCACGGCGCCACTGAGGTCGATGACCAGGCTGGGGACCGACGGCACCAGCATCATCCCCATGAAATCACTCAACGCATTCAGGTACGCGCTAGCCAGGATATTTCCCGCCTCCTTGAGTCCGGACTGCTCCATTTCGCTCAACTCCGTGGTGGCACCCATGGGCCGGCGAAACAGGAAGTCGCACAAGATGTGCGCCGCCTGCAGAGGAAAGAGCACCATCGCCCGCCCGGTCAGATCCCCCATCATGTGCATCAGCACGGCGGCGATGACCGAGTCGGGAGCACCGACGAGGTCGCAGGCGTCTTCCAGGGGACGCACGTACACTCTGGGCACTGTGATCATGATGGTGCGGTTGGTCATGCCCGAGAGCGCCGTTGCCGCGTGACCAGCACCGATGTTGGCCACCTCACGGATCGCATCGAGCTGCGGCTCCTTCAGGTCACGCACGTCTTCCATGGTTCCTCCTAGAGGAGCGCCGCAGCGTCGAGAATGAGCGCCGGTGCTCCATCGGCCAGGATCGTCGCTCCACCGACGAACGGCGGCAAACCCCGCGGTGCATCGAACGGCTCGACCACGATGTCCTGCTGCCCAACCAACGCATCGACCACCAGCGCCGTGCGCCGTTCGCCAACCTCCAGGATGACGGTGGGCCGACGGGCAGACGGAGCCTCGGAGCGAGCCGCCACGAGATCGCGGAGGTGAACCGTGGGGATCACCTGATCGCGCACCACCAGCGCTTCCCGATCTCGCAGCGCGGTTACCGCCCGGCGATCGAACTCAACCGTTTCGGCGACATAGGCCAGGGGGACGGCGTATCGCTCGCCCCCTGCCTCGGTAAGAAGCGCTCGCACGATGGCCAGAGTGAGGGGTACGCGAAGCACGAACGTCGTTCCCCGCCCCAGCTCGGTGCGGACCTCGAGGGTGCCGCCCAGCGCCCGCACTCGCGTCATGGCAACATCCACTCCGACACCACGGCCGGACACGCCGCTCACCGTCTGCGCCGTACTGAAACCGGGCTTGGCCAGGACTCGGACCAGGAGATCGTCGGTCAGCGCATCGGTGTCGGGTGCGGCGCCTTCCCGGCGAGCCTTGGCGAGGATCTTGTCGCGGTCGATGCCTCGACCATCATCCATCACTCGGATAGCGACCGTGTTTCGCTCCCGCGCCGCGGAAAGGAGAATCCGGCCCTGAGCCGACTTCCCTGCGGCCAGGCGATCGGCTGGCGGCTCGATCCCATGGTCGGCGGCGTTGCGGATGAGGTGCACCAACGGCTCCCCGATCTCATCCAGAATGGAGCGATCGAGCTCGATCTCTTCACCTTCCATATCAAACCGGATCTGCTTCCCGAGATCCTGCGACAGGTCGCGGACCAGCCGGGGGAATCGCTCGAAGACCTCTCCAACGGGCGTCATCCTGGCCGCGATCACTTCCGTTTGCATCGCGGAAACCAGCCGAGAAATCCGCTCGCTCAACTCGCCCAGAACCGGTTCGCCGGCCTGAGCCGAAAGCGAGCTCAGGCGGTTCTTTGCGACCACCAGCTCACCGACCTGCTTCATGAGGAGATCGAGTCGGCGGAGCTCGATTCTGATCTGGCGACTGCCTGGCTGCGTGTCGGGACTCGACGCTGCCGGCTGATCCAACTGAACGGTCTCGAGCTCCCCAACCGAGCGGAGCGCTGCCACGATCTCAGCGTCCGAGTACCTGCTCTGAAGTTTGAAGAAGCATCGACCATCGAACTCGTCGCGCTCGAATTCGGCAGGTGGGGGCCGCACTCCACTCACGGTCCCGAGTCCCTCGGCCCGTCGGAGCACCAGCACCGCGCGAGCGCCGCGCATCACTGCACCGGACCGAATTGTGACGCTGACAAGACGAAGGCGGGGCGCATCGGTCGCCCGTCGCGCGGGCAGCTGCGGCTCGGATGCATGCGACCCGGACGGCTGGACTGACTGGGCCACGATGGCCTGCCCGCCCGCTACCGCGTCGAGCTCGACAATCAGCTGCATGTCGGCCGGCTCTTCGGTCCCCACGGCGGCGGCTTCCACCGCCTTGCCCAGTGTATCCACGGCACGAAAAGACAGCTGGAAGATGAGCGGTGACGGGGCCAGCTTCCCCTGTCGCAGGCCATCCAGCAGGTTCTCGAACCGATGGGCGAGCTGGGCCACTCCGGCGTAGCCCATGGTCGCCGCCATGCCCTTGATCGTGTGCACCGCCCGAAAGAGACGGCCCACCGGCTCGGTCCCGGTGGGCTCAGCCTCCCATTCGAGCAGGGAGCTGTTGCACGCTTTCAGGTGTTCGCGGCTCTCCGCGACAAACAGCGCGGCGTATTTCGAAAGGTCCATGGATCAGGCCAGGACGCGCTGAACCGCCTCGAGGACCCGGGATGGCTGGAATGGCTTGACCACGAAATCCTTGGCGCCCGCCTGAATGGCCTCAACCACCAGCGCCTGCTGCCCCATGGCACTGCACATCAGAATCTTGGCGTCGGGATCGTTCTTGCAGATCTCCCGCACAGCTTCAATGCCCCCCATGTCGGGCATGACGATGTCCATCGTGACGAGATCGGGCTTGAGCTCGCGGTACTTTTCGACTGCCTGAAGCCCGGATTCCGCCTCGCCGACCACCTCGAAGCCGGCCTGGCTCAGGATGTCGCTGATCATCGTTCGCATGAAGATGGCGTCGTCGCAGACCAACACGGTGTGATTCACAGGCCCTCCCTTTAGCCTCCGATGATCGGCGCGAAAGCGGCTTCGACGTCGAGTAGGATGAAGTGCCGGTCAGCCTCGAGTCCCACTGCTTTGACCAGCCGAGGGTCCACGCCCGGGAGCTCTCGCCGTTCCACCACGGCACCCGCCGGGACTTCGAGAAAGTCCAGTACCTGTCCCACTCCGAGTCCGTAGCTTCGTCCCCGAATTTCGAGAACGACGATCGCGCCCTCGTCCGACGCCCGCCGCTCCTGTTGCAGGAGCAGATGCCCGTCGAGGACAGTCAGCAGGGTGCCCCGCACATTCACCAACCCCTCGACCTCGTCCGGCACACCGGGAATACGGGTGGCCGGAAGGCGGGGGAGGATCTCACGCACGATCCCTGCCGGGGCCGCGCAGACCACCTCACCGATTCGAAAGATGACGGCGTGAAGCGCGGGAGAGTTAGCCATCTCTATTGAAGAAACGAAGATAGCCAAGGGGATCTGGGCGAGCAACCAGTTCTTCGCCACCCGCTGCAAGCAATGTTGGAAGCAAATCCGAGGGCCACTCGGAATGGAACTCAAGTGGTGCTCCGCTCACAGGATGGCGGAATGCCAGAGCCGCTGCGTGGAGCGCCTGTCGTGGGGCAGTACGAGCGAGGAGGTCGGCAGCACGGCGGTGCGCGCCTGAGATCCGGCGGCTCCCACCCCCGCCATATACCGGGTCGCCCACGATTGGGTGGCCCAGATGCTCCAAGTGAACCCGGATCTGGTGGGTTCGGCCGGTGTGCAGCTCCAACCGCAGCAGGTCGACGCTCTCGAATCTCGCCACTACGGTCGCTTCGGTCCGGGCGGTCCGGCCTTTGGGTGAGACCACCATTCGCTTGCGGTCGGAGGGATGGCGGGCGATGGACGCCTCGATCCGAAGCGAACCAGAGTCGAGATGACCCCAGGTGAGTGCGGCGTAGGTCCGGCGCACCCGGCGCGCAGCGATCGCCGCGCCGAGGCGCCGATGCGCCTGATCAGTC
>JBKPAO010000033.1:0-9092 GCA_046726475.1 Gemmatimonadota bacterium
CAGTGCGGTGAACCGCGGGTCGGATCTTGTAGCAGGGCTGGTGATGTCGTGGTTTATGCGAAGAAAAGCCAGCTGACCGGCTCGGTGCTCCACCGCCCGGTCATATAAATGAAACGCCTCGTCCAGCTCACCCATTGCGGCCAGGATGTAGGCCTGGAAAAGCGGCGACACGTAGCGACGGTTCGACACCTCTTGTAGCTCCTCCAGGACTTCGCGTGCCTTTGCGCGCACCCCCAGCTCTCCGTAGGCACAACCAGCGAGTGTGAGCTGGAGCGGCGAGCGGCCGGCAACCTCCATACCCCTTTGCAATTCGGTCAACGCTTCCTGGGGCCTGTGCATCCCGAGGTAGACTCGTCCTAGCCATGCGTAGGTCATCGGATGGTGTGGCTCCATTTGCTGAGTCGCCCGGAGCTGCTCCAGGGCCTTGTCGTACTCACCGGCCCAAGCGTAGCATCGTGCCAAAGTGTGATTAACCGGTATGGAGACCGGGTCCAGGGTTTGGGCTCGGAGAATATGGGTGTTGGCTTCCTCGTGCCGGGACATGCTAGCTAGAAAGACGGCGTACCAAAGATGCGCGACCGAGTTCAAGCCCGATTCCGTGGCCAGCTTGAATTGCGTTTCGGCGCCGTCCCAATCCCAGTCGTACAACATCGCGACCGCACCCAGCCAGATGTGAGCCTCGGGGCCTGCCGGATCGAGCTCGATCGCTTTGAGCGCTGCTGCTTTCGCCTTCGGCATCGCTTCACGTGGTGCCAGGTCACCGAACTCCTCAAATCCCCGAAGCGACCAGCATTCAGCGAGGCCACTGTGTGCCGCCGCAGAGGAGGGATCGAATTCGATCGCTTGATCGAAGTACCCGCTCGCGATTCGAAGATCATCCGGAGTCCGTTTGCTGGCGAAGTACCGGCCTCTCATGTATAGGGTGTAGGCCTCCAGGTTCTCGGTTGCCGGCTTGACCAGCTTCCGTTCCATCGATTCAGCGGTAGCGAGAGGCAGTTCGCTCACAATGGCTTGCGCGAGTTCTTCCTGTAAGGCAAAGACGTCGTCCATGGTCCGCTCATAGGTCCGGGACCAGCGCTGGTAGCCATCCTCCGCGTCGACCAGCTGTGCGGTGAGACGGATTCGATTCCCCACCTTGCGTACGCTTCCTTCCACCAAACTCCTCACCTTCAGTCGCTGCCCGATGGTTTGAGCATCGAGGTCCTTCCCCTTGAACGTGAAGGATGAGGTCCGCGCCGCCACCCGCAGTCCCTTCACATGGGTCAGCGCGTTGATGATCTCCTCAGCCATTCCATCGCTGAAGTACTCGTTCTCTTTCTCAGCGCTCAGATTGACGAAGGGGAGGACGGCAATCGCATGGCGCTCCAGCCGGCCAGAGCCTGAGATGGTGGCGGACGTGGGCCAGCCGCTTGCAGTTCCAGGGGGGTGGGTGATCTCATCAGCCACTACCGCGAGCGCCTCCGCAAATTCCCCCGCGGTAGAAAACCGATCCTCCGGACGACGTGCGAGAGCGCGAGCCATGGCCTCTTCCAGCCGGGGTGGCGCGGCGATCCCACGATCGCCCAGCCGAGGCGCCGTCTCGCTCAGCCGCCGGGCCAGAACCCCAATCGGGGTCTGTCCGGCGAAAGGGGTCCCACCGGTCAACAGCTCAAACAGCACGCACGCGAGCGCGTAGATGTCGCTCCGCCCGTCGACCGGTTCCTCACCTGCCTGCTCCGGACTCATGTAGGCCGGCGTGCCGACCAGCAGGCCCGATTGGGTGAGCTGGATATCGGCTGCCTCGCTGATCGCGCGAGCTATCCCGAAGTCGGCGACTACGGCATGCCCCTCGTCGAGCAGAATGTTTGCCGGTTTGATATCGCGATGAACCACGTTATGCCGGTGAGCGTAGTCCAGCGCCTCGGCGACTTCGCGGGTGAGCTGGAGCGAAGCGAGCATTCCGAGGGGAGAGTTCTGGGACAGGCGGTCACGCAGCGAGCCGCCTTCTATGAAGGGCACCACGTAATACAGGGAACCGTCGGCGTCACCGGAATCGTAGAGCGGCAGAAGATGAGGATGGCGCAACTGAGCCGCCATCCGAATCTCTCGCAGAAACCGCTCTCGCCCCAGTACCTCGGTCCAATGGGGATGGAGCACCTTCAACGCCACATCGCGGTCGTGCTTGAGGTCATGGGCGAGATAGACCACGGCCGTCCCCCCGTGCCCGAGCTCCCGCTGGATGGCATAGTGGTCGTGGAGAGTAGCTGTGAGCTGGTCTTGCAGATTGGCCAAACCGAATTCCTGACCGTCGATTTGCCTAGGATACCACTAGATGAGAGGGTGAGCCAGCACTTCTCACCTGGGTGCGACCTCTGCCAGCCAGACGTCGCTCTGACGATCTGCAAATGTGGTGTACAGCGTGCGGCCGTGCACCCGAAAGTTGAAGCGATAGTTCTGATAGCTCGGGCCTTCGGAGTGCACCACCTCACGCCCCTTCCCCTTCGTTGCCGGCACCTCATAGATGAGGTAGGTCCCGTCCACCTTGATGCCGGAGTAGTAAATCGACCGACTGTCGCCGGACCAGTGCATGTAGAGCGGGCTGAAATCGGCGGGCAAGGCCAGTAGTTGCCGAGGGTTCTTGCCATCGGGCTCGGCGCGAAAGAGTGCCGTCCGCCGCAGGAAGGCGAGCGACTTCCCATCGGGAGACCACTCGCCCCAGGTTGCAGAAAGGGTGAACAAAGGCGTCATTCGGCCCCAGCCTGCATCTGTGGCCGGGCGACTCGCCGCCTCGATCCGCGGCTCGCCCCGGACGCCCCACTCGCTGTAGAGCACCGAGCGGCCATCCAGCGACAATTGGGGAGCGAGATTGTTCTGAGTCTGGACCTCGATTCTGGTACGCCGTCCTCCCATCGCCGGGATGAGGTACAAATCGCGAGTCGACCCGCTCCGGGTAGCATGGAAGCTGACCAGACTTCCATCTGCGCTGTACGACGGCTGGAATTCGTCCTCAGGGCCGGCTGACAGCAAATCGGGTGGAGCACTCCGGTCCAGCGGCATGCGCCAGATGTCCTGATTGCCGTTCCGGTTGGAGTCGAACACCAGCCACCGCCCATCCGGCGAAACTGCGAAGCTTTCGATCTGCTGAGAGCCGCTGGTCACCGGCTTCGCATCCCGGAGCGACACCGATCGGCCGGGCTGGAGCGTCAGCGCGACGATATTGGAGGTTTCGGTGTGCACCGCGTAAACCAACCGGCGCCCGTCGGCCGAAAGACTGATGGTGTGGGGATACAGCCCAGTTGTCATCCGCACTGGTGCCGCGGCCGGTGCGCCGGTGCGCGACAGCCGGACATAATAGACGTCGCGTCCGCCGTCCCGATTCGAGATATAAAGGAGACTGCGGCTGTCCGGCAGCCAGACCGGGCTGGCGTGGAGTGGACGATCCTCGGTGATACGAACCGGAGTGCCCCCGGTTGCCCGGACCACCCAGATCGAGCTCGGCGCGAGGTTCGCCACAGTTACATACGCGGGATTCCCTGAGACGTACGCGATCCACTGCCCGTCCGGCGACCATACCGGCGAGTGAGGATCGAGGGTCTTGACCAGGAGCCTCGGCGTGCCGGTGTTGAGGTTCAGAGCATAGACGGTGTCCGCGCTGGAGTAGACGACCTCCTCGCCATTCGGCGCCCACGAGCCCCATCCCACTCCGGAGACTCGTCCTCTTAGGTTGAGCCCGGGAATCTGGGCCACGAGCAGGCGGGATACCCCGCCGAGTGCGGGGGTCAGTTGCAGGCCGAGTGGCGAGGCATACAGCAGCCGGTCTCCGTCGGGCGACCAGGCCGGCATCGCGCCCGAGAGACCGGGCCACTGGGCCACGGTGACCGGCTCTCCGCCAGCCAGCTGCTGAACTACCAGCCGGGTCTCCGAAGGTGTCATCCGACTGTATGCGACCAGCTTTCCGTCGGGAGACAGCGCCGGGTTGATCTCCAGGCCGGGATCGAGGGTGACGGCGGAGCGCTTGCCCATCACCGGTGCGGCGGGAACCGGACGCCGCGCGAGCAACAGCCCGACCGCTGCCAGGATCAGCAAGACCGCTGCGACGATGCCCAGCCGGATTCGTGACCGCCTCGTCGCGGCGATGGCGGGCATGGGGCGAGTGTGTGTCGGCGTCACGCCGCCGGTGGGCGTGATCTGCTGTTCCAGCTGGGCCAGCAGCTCGTCGGCGCTCTGCCAGCGATCGGCCGGACGCTTGGCCAGACACTTCATGATGATCCCGGCCAGCGTGGAAGGGACCGAGGGCCGGTGAGTGGTGATGGGCTCGGGCTGCTGAGTGACGTGCGCCGCGAGCACTTCCTGCGAGGAGACTCCGGTGAACGGGGGCCGGCCGGCGAGCAGCTCGTATCCCATCACGCCCAATGCGTAGATGTCCACTCGGTGGTCGCACTGGGGATCGGCCGTCGCTTGTTCCGGAGCCATATAGGCGGGGGTGCCGAGTGCGACTCCTGCGGTGGTGAGGGTGTGGCGGCCGGTCGCCTCGCTCACCGCCTTTGCCACGCCGAAGTCGGTCACCAGCGCGTGACGCCCGGAGAGCAGCACGTTGTCAGGTTTGATGTCGCGGTGGACCACACCTTGGCCGTGGGCGTAGGCCAATGCGTCGGCCACTTCGGCTAGCAGCTTCACCGCATCGTGGACCGGCAGCTCCCCCCGCCGGGTCAGCCGCCCGCGGAGATTCTCCCCGTCTACGAACGGCATCACATAGTAGAGGAAGCCCTGCGCCTCGCCCGAGTCGTGCAGCGGCAGGATATGCGGATGCTGCAGCTTGGCAGCGACCTCGATCTCGCGAAAGAAGCGGTCGGTTCCCAGCGTGGCGGCGAGCTCGGCGCGCAGAACCTTGAGCGCGACTTTGCGGCGATGTTTGAGATCCTGAGCCAGGAAGACGATGGCCATGCCACCACTGCCGAGCTCACGCTCGATGAGGTAGCGGTCGGTCAGGGCGGCTTGAAGGCGCTCGTGGAGATCTGCCACGGCTCTCGAGAGAGTGGGAAGCTCAAACGATATCCAGCCGCCCCGAGCGGCGCCAGGAATGAGGTGAGAGGTAAGAGGTAAGAGGTGAGCGGCGGTGCACCTCATCCTGAGCGCAGCGAAGGACCTGGTCAGCAGTCCCTCTTACCTCTCACCTCAAAGACTCCAGGATGGGAAGTCCCAGTCCGAAAGAGACCTGCAGCGGCCGTTTCGAGCTGGGCGGAACTCCGCTGCCGAAGTGGACTCGGAGGAGTCGCTCGTTGATCCGCAGCTTGAGGCTCACGATCCGGCCGACTTGATAAACCAAGGTGCTGCCGAGGACGGCGCTCACGGTCGAGCTCTCGAACAGATCCTCGTAGGAGGGCTGGCCCCCAAAGACGAGACCGGCGCCGGTGTGGATCTCCCAGGAGAGTTTCGCCGGCGGCGGGAGTAGCCAGTAGCGCGCACCGGTCGAGCCGCCCAGCGAGTGCGTGCCGGAGCCGAATTCAATACGCTTCCCGCCGCCGTGCAAGCTGGCGTAGCCGGGACTGTAGGTCACCGCGGTCGTCACGTCGAAGTGGTTGCTGAAGGTGACGGTCATGCGCGCGCCGAGCGACAGGCCCACCTTCTGCCGGACGTGGAGCAGTCCATTCTGAATGGAGATCCGGGTGGGAAGGGATATGTCGGCCACCGGGCGAAGCAGGACGACCTGGGCGTGGAGGATGGCGGGGGCATTGCATACCAGCGCGGCCGAGCAGCCCATCGCCAGAAGGGCCTTTTGCCAGTTCAACTTGCAACTCGTCCTAGCTAGCTCCATCCGGCCTCCGGCAGCGAGTCGAAAAGACCGCTCTGCAACTATGGCCTGGAGGACGGATCGATGGTGTGCGCGCGGTCACTGCGACTGCTTATCGCAGCGTTAATCCCTCCTGCCCGGGAGCGAAGCTCGTCCGCTGGATCTCCCGGATCGCGTTCCGCTGCACCGCGCCTTCCACCAGCTCGTAGCCTAGCAGGGCGAAGATCCTGCCTCTCAGGAAAATCGGCCGGGCGTTGCCGTACCAGTCCACACACGACGCCTTGCAGCCGTCATCGACTGGACGGTCGTCATTGGAGGCCAGCGCTCCGAGGTCGCTGAATTCTCGCCCGCCGTTCCGGAGGAAGACAATCGAGGCCGACCCGTAGATCAGGTGCTCGTAGCCGGGTCGAACGCCACCACGTACCGGGAGACCGAGTATGCCGGAGTGCTTGTCGTCGGCCTTATAGAAGAAGCCGTGACTCCTGAGCTCCCCTTGGGACGCGTTCTCGAGCGCGTAGTGCTGGACGACTGAGGGTCGGCCGCCGAGCCTGATACCGCTGAAGTGCAGGTTGGCGCCGCTCTGTCCCACGATCACCGCATCCTCGCCGATTACCTCGATTCGGTCGACGCCGTGGCTCAGTCCGACTCGCGCCACCTCGCCTCCCTTCCAGGGAACCACGAACGCGGTGGAGCTGTCGTTCACCGGCATCCCCCAACCGTTGCCCGAGCCATAGAGCAGATGCTCACCGACGAACCGGTTGTGGAACGTACCTCCCGGCGGCGCAGGTAGTGCGCGATACCACTCTCGGCGTACCTGGGCGTTCCCGTCATCGAATCGCTCGAGCGGCACGCGCAGCAAGGCCATGCTGTCCATCGGCCAGTAGCCGGTCCACTCCGCGGTCCACATCGCATCGCCCGCGGCGTCGGCTCGCACCAGCACGTTGAGATGCTTGTCTTCGCTCTCCAGGAAGGAGAACTGGTCGACTGGACTTCCGGCGACAGAGAGCGCGGTCGGCTCCGAGCCATCCAGTGGCAGGCGATAGAGCATGGAGGGCAGGGCATGGCCCGGCCAGCTGTACCAGGGCCAGTCGGCGGTCCACACATAGACCGATGCGGGCGACACATAGAACACCCGGCTGTACGGCCCGAGCACGACCGTCGCCTCGCACTGGAGGCGAGTGCCACCGACGTCGCATGTGGTGATCGTGTGTTGGGTGAGATACTGGCTGCCGGCGAGCGAGCGGGCCGGGCGGTACACCCGCCGCGGCGTCACGATGGTCTCGAACTCATTCTTTGAGCCCTGCCGCCATTCGCGAAGAGCGGGAAGCTGGGCCAGTGGATCGGTGCCGAGTTGGAGCGGGAGGGCGGTGTAGTAGACCAGCTTTCCGCCCACCAGACGCGAGGCGTAGTTGCGCGACGAGTAGTAGTCGTAAGAGCGGAGGTGCGACGTGCTCAGGTGACGCAGCCCGCCATCGCGATCGATCGCGAAGAGCCCGACCTCGGTGCCGCCCCGCCGATAGCTGTACCCGATCACGATCACCCGGTCGCCCGAGATCAGCAGCTCGTCGTACCACTCCGCCGGGTCGGCGCCGGACGGATACGCGTCTACCGTGGCGACCGGCCGGAGCTCGCGGTCGTGGACCGAGATCGTGAAGAGCCGGCCACGCCGGAGCACCACCAAATAGTCGCCGTGCAGCTTCACGATCCCGCCTTCGTCGACGCCGGCGTGTTGGGTGTTGGTGATGGACTCATCTTTGTCGTTGGCCGCGGCCGCGCTGGCTGGCGCGGCGGCTGTGACGGCCGACATCTCCTGGAGCCGGAGCGGGTTCTCCTTCAGCACGAAGTCGGCGCGTGCTGGCCAGCCGCTCCGATCGATCGTTTTGACGGCCCGGAGGTACCCAATGAATGCGGCGGATACGGTAATGGAGGAATCGGAGCCCAGGTGCTTGGAGGGGATGACGAACCGGTAGGAGCCATCGGCCTTGGCCTGGGCGCAGGTTTTCAATCCCGCGACGTTGATGATGGCATTGGGCAAGGGCTTGCCGCTCGAGCTCCGGACTCGTCCGGTGATCACGTATCCGCTCTGGCCGGTGGCGCTGTCGGCACAGGTGCTGGGCGAGCCGCTGCCTGAGGGGGCGCGCTTGAGCGCTGCGAAGTATTGCACCATTTCCGTTTCGGAGCGGAACGCCTGCATCGAGCGATTGGGCTTGGAGTCCTGCTGCGCGAGCGCGGCGGAGCTCGGGAGACTGAGAAGGCCGAGCAGGTATATAAAGGAACGGTTGGGCACGGGGGACCGGTCCGGGCTGGGGAGAGGTCGCGAGGTGGACGGAGGGAGATGCCCGGAGGGGTGAAATGCGCACGAAAGGGGAAACTCGAGCGGAGAGCCTTACTCAAAAGGAGTCATCGCGAGCCGCCGCAGGCGGCGTGGCGATCCGGTTCCACTCGCGCACGGAACTCCGTCCCAGATGGCGTCGGGATTGCCCCGCGGCCCATTCGCTGCGCTCAGGGCAGGCTCTGCGGCCGCTCGTAATGACTGCGTCTTCTCTGGCGACCGCATCGCCACGCGGACCGGACCCTGTCCTGAGCGCAGCGAAGCTCAGGATGACAGCCGGCGGACGACTCTCGACTCTCGACTTTCGACTTTCGGCTTTCGACTTATTGACCTCCTGACCCGCAATTCCTAACATAGAGAGACACCAGCCACAGCCAGACCTGTTCGCCCCCCGCGCCACTGCCAGACGTCAGAGGGACTACCAAGATCGCCGAGCTGATTGAGCTGGTGAGCGCTATGGGCTGCTGCCATAGCCACAGACCATTCACAGCGGGGTGAAGTATGGAAGCACGTGTCACCAGCTACTCTCAGGGCTATCGGCTGAGAGAGCGGATGGAGGAGGCCGAGGTCCGGCACGGCCAGGAAATCAGGGCGGACCTGCCGGGGATCAGAGTGAGCGCGATGGGCCGGCACTGGTTCACCGGCAAGCCCAGCGACAAGGGCGAGGTGTTCTTCTGCAACATGGGTCCGATCAAGGTGAAGGACACGACGGTTCCGGGGGACGGAGAAGCCCTGCCCGGGAACGTCGTCCTCGAGGGGCTGCAGGTGCCGTTCGAGGGGACCTACGATCTGATCGACGTGCTGGTTCAATCCAACGGAGACCTGCGGGTCATCATGGATGGCGCGTCGCAGGCGGTGCCGGCGGCTCGGCCGCAGGGGGCCAGGCGGCACGACCCGCTATTCGTCTGAGGCGGTAAGCGCGGTAAGAGCGGAGCGCAAAAAAAGCACCTCATCCCGAGAGAGCGCAAGCGACCGAGGGACCTAGTCCAC
>JBKPAO010000034.1:0-51223 GCA_046726475.1 Gemmatimonadota bacterium
GGAGAGCCCGCCAACTTTCTCGACATCGGAGGGAGCTCCAGCCCGGAAAAGGTGATCAACGCTCTCAAGATCATCACGACTGATCGCCGGGTGAAGGCGATTCTCTTCAATATTTTCGGCGGCATCACCAGAACCGATGACGTGGCCAATGGCATCGTCGCCGCGACTCGACAATTCAAGGTCAAGGTTCCAATCGTCATCCGGCTTACCGGGACCAATGAGACCGAAGCGATCCGCATCCTCGAGGGAGTAGGCATGACTGCCCTCAGCGACATGGACGAGGCGGTCCAGCGTGTCGTCGCGCTGGCCCGGAAGGCAGCATGAGCATCTTCGTCAACGAAGGTACCCGCCTGGTCGTTCAGGGGATCACCGGCCGGGAAGGCGCGTTTCATGCCCGGCAGATGCTCGAGTACGGCACCTCGGTCGTTGCCGGAGTGACCCCGGGGAAGGGAGGGCAGAAATTCGAGGGCAAGGTGCCGGTGTTCAATACCGTCGCCGAGGCCGTTCGAAAGACCGGGGCCAATTGCTCGGTGATCTATGTGCCACCCATGGCGGCTGCAGGAGCCATCTTCGAGGCCGCTGACGCGGGCATTCCCCTCATCGTCTGCATCACTGAGGGAATTCCCGTGATGCATATGAGCCGGGTCATGCCATTCGTCCGAGCCCACGGTGCCCGTCTGATCGGCCCGAACTGCCCTGGACTGATAACACCCGGAGAGGCGAAGGTCGGCATCATTCCAGGAAACATTTGTACCCCAGGCCGGGTGGGACTGGTGTCCCGCAGCGGCACGCTCACCTACGAAGTGGTCAATCAGCTGACCCGGAATGGAATCGGGCAGAGTACCTGCGTCGGCATCGGCGGGGATCCGATCATTGGCACCGATTTCATTGCTTGCCTGGAAGCCTTTCAGGAAGATCCCGACACCGATGCGATCGTCATGATCGGCGAGATCGGTGGCACCGACGAGCAGCACGCGGCGGCGTTCGTCAAAGAACGGGTCACGAAGCCGGTCGTCGGTTTTATCGCAGGTCAGACTGCCCCCAAGGGACGGAGGATGGGACACGCAGGCGCCATCATCTCCGGCTCCTCCGGCACCGCCGAAGAGAAACTCTCCGCATTTCAGCAGGCGGGCATCGGAATCATGCGACGTCCGGCGGACGTGGTCTCGCTCCTGGGCCAGCGGCTGGGAGCGCTCAGCAAACGATGAAGGAGGTGTTGTGGCAGCGACTCTGACGCTCGCAATCATCAAACCCGATGCCGTCGCGAGCGGCAAGACCGGAGGGATCCTGGCTCACTTGCAGCAGGCTGGGTTCATCCCTAGGGCAGCGCGCTTGGTGCGCCTTACCCGACCCGCTGCGAGTGCCTTCTACGCCGTCCACCGTGGCCGACCGTTCTACCCCGACCTGGTGGAGTTTATGACCAGCGGGCCCTGCCTGCCGCTCGCGCTCGAACGAGAGGACGCTGTGAACCATCTCAGGTCGGTCATCGGGGCCACCGATCCGGCCGAGGCGGCACCGGGCACCATCCGAAAACTCTTCGCCGAGTCAAAAGGAAAGAATGCCATTCATGCCTCGGACAGCGCGGAGAACGCGGTGCGAGAGGTGGGCTTCTTTTTTACCGAGGGAGAGCTGGCCCAGTTATGGGGAGTGAACAGTGAACAGTGAACAGTGATAGGGATCCGGATAGACCGCCGGTTTACTGTTCACTGTTTACGGTTTACGCAGCTGCCTCGGGTTGACCCAAGTTGTTGTGGCGGCTACTTTAAGCGGCTATGCTGCGAGTTGACATCCGGGATCTTCAGAAGGGTCCGGTACGAACAGTTGGGGAGCTTCGGCCGGACGATCCCGCCTTCGAAGGGTTGGACCTGGATCTGGCCGGACCGGTGTCGGTAACCGGACAACTGCAGGCCACGGGAGTTGGGGAGTATCTCTGGCGCGGCAAGATGCACGGTACGATCCAGGGTGAATGTCGTCGTTGCCTGGGCGACGTGCGCACCGATGTGGACATCGAGGTCGATGCCGCGATCTTCAGTACCGATCCCGAAGCGGCGGATGATCCAGATTCTTACCCTTTACCGGCGCGTGCCACCCATGTCGACCTCCGCGATGTGGTCCGAGAGGAACTGGCGCTCGCAGTACCTACCAGTCTGCTGCTGTGCCGTGACGAGTGTCCTGGCCTGTGCCTCAGCTGTGGGGCCGACCTGAACGCGGGACCCTGCGGCTGTTCCGCGCCCGCCGAACCTGTTTGAGGAAATATCATGGCAGTCCCTAAGCGCCGAATGTCGAAGTCACGAAAGCGTCTGCGTCGCGGCCACCACAGTGCGGCGGGCCCGAGCACGCAGCCGTGCCCGCGGTGCGGTTCCCCCAAGCTCTCGCATCGGGTATGCGATTCGTGCGGTTACTACCGGGGTAAGAAGCAGGTCGAGGTCGAGGACGCCTGAGCGTGATCCGCGTCGCGGTAGACGCGATGGGGGGCGATACCGCCCCACAAGCGGAGATCGCCGGGGCGCTGCAGGCCCTCGCGGCGCTCCCTGACAAGTTCCTGATCCAACTGGTCGGCCGCTCCGACGTCATCGGCGCAGAGCTGGCCAAGTATCCTGACGCCGACCGCAGCCGCCTCGAGATTCGCGAGGCGGCTGAAGTTATTGGTATGGCCGAAAAGCCGCTCGCCGCGGTCCGCAGCAAGCGCAAATCGAGTATCGTGATCGGCCTTGGTCTGCAGAAGGCCGGAGAATCGGATGCGTTTGTCTCGGCTGGAAATACCGGCGCTCTACTGGCAGCCTCTACACTCCTGCTCGGATTGCACGACGGGGTTGAACGGGCGACCGTCGCCACCCTGTTTCCCACCTCGAGCCAGCCGGTTCTCGTGTTGGATGGCGGGGCCAACGTCGACTGCTCGCCTCGCGAGCTGGTCGGGTTTGCCTACCTGGGCAGCGTGTATATGCGCGACGTATTGCGCCGCCCCAGTCCGACAGTAGGATTGCTGAATGTCGGCGAAGAGGAAGAGAAGGGGAACGCGATCAGCCGCGAGGCGCATGCGCTGCTTCGGCGGAGCCCCCGCTTGCATTACATCGGGAACATCGAGGGGCGAGACATCGTCGCAGGTCACCCCAAGTTTGGTGTGGTCGACGTAGTGGTCTGCGACGGCTTCGTGGGAAATGTGATCCTCAAGTTCTACGAATCGGTCGCTCACCTCTTTGTCAATCTGGTCAAGGAACGGGTGCCTGACATGCTGGGCCGACCGGAGATTAAGGAAGTGTTCCGGATTCTGGACTACTCAGAGTACGGCGGAGCGCCGCTCCTTGGAGTCAAAGGCATCTCGATCATCTGTCATGGGGCCTCGACGCCCAACGCCATCAAGAACGCGATTCGGGTAGCGGTGCAATCGGTGCAGGTCGATCTGAGCCGCCACATCGGCGCGGAATTCGCGCAACGCGAAGCTGCGGCACCGGCATGATCCGCCGTCCCTTTGCCGAAATGGCGAGCATCGGGGTGGCAGTTCCTCCAGGAGTACTGACCAATAACGACCTGAGCAAAGTACTCGATACCTCCGACGAGTGGATCGTCGAGCGCACCGGGATCCGCGAGCGGCATATCGCCCGGCCGGACCAGTCGGTCGCCATGCTGAGCTGCGAGGCCAGCATGAAAGCCTTGCAGGAGGTCGGCCTGACGCCGCGGGATCTGGACTCGATCGTCCTCGCGACGGCGTCTCCGGACCGGCTGCTCCCGTCTACTGCCTGCGATCTCCAGGCGCTGCTCGGCGCCGATCGCGCGGCGGCGTTCGACATCTCAGCCGCGTGTCCCGGGTTCGTGTTCGCCATCGGCGTGGCGGAAGGCCTCATCGCCTCGGAACAAAGCGAGACGGTGCTCGTCGTCGGCGCCGAAAAACTCTCGACCATTACCGACTTTCAGGATCGGTCGACCGCCATTCTCTTCGGCGACGGCGCCGGTGCAGCCGTCATCCGGCGCGCGACCGAGGACAATGGGCGAGGTATTCTGTCGACCTATCTGCGGTCGGACGGGAAGCTGGCGCCGCTGCTCTACCGGCCCGGAGGAGGGGCAGCGGATCCGATCAGCGAGAAGGTGGTCTGCGAGCGCTCGCATTACATGAAGATGGCGGGGCGCGAGGTCTTCAAGGCTGCGGTACTGGCGATGTCCGAAGCCTGCGACGAGGGGATGCGGCGGGCCGGCGTCACCGCCGACGAGATCGACCTTCTCATCCCGCATCAGGCGAACATCAGGATCATCGAGGCAACGGCCAAGCATGCCGGTATGCCGATGGACAAGGTAATGGTGAATGTGGACCGGTATGGCAACACCTCCTCTGCCTCCATCCCGCTCGCGCTGGAACAGGCGATCACCGAAGGGCGAGTCCAACGGGGCTCCCTGCTCCTGCTCGTCGCTTTCGGTGCCGGCTTCACCTGGGGCAGCACCGTGATTCGGTGGTGACCGTCGTGATGTGCCCCGGCCAGGGAGCACAAAGGGTGGGGATGGGGAAGGACCTGGCGGAACGGTTTCCAGCCGCGCGGGAGATGTTTGCCGCTATTGACGACGCGCTGGACACCAAGCTCTCTCGGTTGATGTGGGAAGGTCCCGAGGACGAGCTTACTCTGACTCACAATGCCCAACCCGCCATTCTCGCGCACTCGGTCGCTGTCCTCGCGGTCGTCGCCCAGCGTCTCGGTACGCCAGGAGCCGCCTCCGGTCATAGTCTGGGCGAGTACAGCGCCCATGTGGCTTCCGGAACTCTGAGCGGAGTCGATGCAGCCCACCTGGTCCGGCGTCGCGGAGAGCTCATGCTGGCAGCGGGAGACGCCCGTCCCGGTGCCATGGCCGCGGTGCTGGGCCTGCCGACTGCCGAAGTGCAAACCGCATGCGACGAGTCGTCAGGGCCCGACGGTGTCGCGGTGCCGGCGAACCTGAACGCCCCCGACCAGACCGTCATCTCCGGGGACCCCGCTGGAGTTCAGCGTGCGGGAGACCGATGTAAGGCTCGCGGCGCCAAGCGAGTGATTCCGCTCAAGGTGAGTGGTGCGTTCCACTCCCCCTTGATGGCTCCCGCTGTAGACGGACTTCGTGCGGCATTGTCCGAGGCCAACTTCTCCGACCCGGCGTTTCCGGTGATTGCCAATGCGAGTGGTGAAGCGGTACGAACCGGGGTGGACGCGAAGCGTCTCCTGGCCGATCAGCTGACTGCGCCCGTGCGGTGGGTCGCCTGTATGCAAGCGGCGGCCGGGTTGGTGCCCAACGCGACCTTTGTCGAGGTTGGACCAGGGAACGTGCTCACCGGCCTCCTCAAGCGGATCGTGCCGAACGCGAAGGCGATCACCTTAGGAACGGCGGATGAGGTGGAGAAATTTCTCACGTGAGTGAGTGAATCGTGGCAACCACGATCGACCTCGCCGGGAAAACCGCATTCGTCACCGGCAGCACCCGGGGCATCGGACTCGCGATCGCGACTGGCCTCTATGCCGCGGGCGCCAAGGTCGCGGTGGTGGGACGGGAGGTGGCGCGTGCGAAGACGATCGCTTCCAGGCTGGGCGAAGGCGCCGTTGGCGTAGCCTGCGACGTAGCTCGCGGCGATCAGGTGGATGCAGCCATTGCCGCTGCAGAAGCCACGCTCGGACCGGTCGACATTCTGGTCAACAACGCCGGCGTCACCCGCGATAATATTCTGCTCCGGCTCACCGAAGAGGACTGGGACAGCGTCCTCGATGCCAATTTGAAGGGGGCCTTTCACACCACGCGGGCGGTGATCAAAGGCATGATGAAACGCCGTTCGGGACGCATCGTCAACATCAGCAGCATCGTGGGGCTGACGGGAAACAAGGGGCAGGCAAACTATGCGGCCAGCAAAGCGGGACTGATCGGCTTCACGAAATCTGTAGCCAAGGAGTACGCCAGCCGCAATATCCTGGTGAACTGCATCGCACCGGGATTCATCGAAACCGACATGACGGCCTCCTTGCCCGATGCAGCGAGAGCCTCATTATTAGAGGAGATCGCGCTGGGCCGGCTGGGCCGACCCGAGGACGTCGCAGGGACCGTGCTGTTTCTGGCTTCTGATCTGGCGGCCTACATCACAGGCCAGGTGCTGGTGGTAGACGGTGGAATGGTGATCTGAGACGGACTGCAATCTTCACTCGAGGACGACATGAGCAACGTGGAAGAGAAGGTCAAGGATATCATTGTCGAAGAGCTCGGCGTCGAGCGCGAGAAGCTGACCAGTGATGCCAGCTTCATGGAAGATCTCGGCGCGGACAGTCTCGACACGGTCGAGCTGGTTATGGCCTTCGAGAAGGAGTTCGACATCGATATCCCCGACGAGGAGGCGGAGAAGCTCCGCACCGTCGGCGATGCCATGTCGTATCTCCACGAAAAGATCGGGAAATAAGCTTGACCCGTCGTGTTGTGGTCACCGGTCTCGGACTGGTGACCCCGGTCGGAAACGACGTCGACTCGACCTGGCAAGGGCTTCTCGCCGGCCGCTCCGGGGCCGGTCCGATCACCAAGTTCGATGCCTCCAACCAACAGGTCCGCTTTGCCTGTGAGGTGAAGGGGTTCGACCCGCTCCAGTACATCGACCGCAAGGAAGCCCGGCGCTACGACCTCTTTGCCCAGCTGGCGCTGGCGGCGGCGCACCAGGCCATTACCCAAGCCGGGTTGGAGGGACGCTTTCCGGTACCGGAGCGGACCGGGGTTGTGATCGGCAGCGGAATCGGCGGGATGCAGACCTACCAAGACAACTGCTCGCTCTTCCTGACCAAGGGGCCGGACCGGGTATCCCCGTTCTTCGTCCCCATGTTCATTCCGGACATCGCGCCGGGCCTGGTATCGATCCGGTACGGGCTCAAGGGCCCCAACTTCGCCACGGTATCTGCGTGCGCGTCGTCGGCGCACGCCATCGGCGAGTCGTTCAATCTGATTCGCAACGGCACCGCGGAGGCCATGGTCACCGGCGGATCTGAAGGAGCCATAACGGGACTCACGGTGGCTGCCTTCGCCAACATGAAGGCGCTGTCCACCCGCAACGACTCGCCCGAAACCGCCAGTCGTC
Organism: Gemmatimonadota bacterium; assembly: GCA_046726475.1. Classification (GTDB taxonomy): domain Bacteria; phylum Gemmatimonadota; class Gemmatimonadetes; order Gemmatimonadales; family GWC2-71-9; genus CAVVWJ01. The sequence goes on from JBKPAO010000034.1 coordinate 7,058, forward strand.
CATTCGACAAAGAGAGGGACGGGTTCGTGCTGGGCGATGGCGGGGCGATCGTGGTCCTGGAGAGCCTGGAGCATGCCGAACGCCGCGGCGCGCGCATTCTCGGTGAGCTGTTGGGGTACGGTTTATCGGCTGACGCCTATCACATCACCTCTCCCGCCGAAGATGGCGAGGGTGCTCAACGTGCCATGCGGGACTGTCTGGCCGACGGCCGGATAGATGTCAAAGACGTGGGCTACATCAACGCCCATGGCACGTCGACACCACAGGGCGATATCGCGGAAACCCAGGCGGTCAAAGCCGTATTCGGCGAGCAGGCGCGCAAGCTGGTCTTTGGTTCCACCAAATCGATGACCGGACACCTCCTTGGGGGGGCGGGCGCGCTGGAGTTTATCGTATCCCTTCTGACCTCCACCTGCGGGGTCATTCCTCCTACCATCAACCAGTTTACTCCCGACCCGGAATGCGATCTCGACTCTGCTCCCAACCGCAAGGTGGAGCGAAGAGTAGATGTCGCGCTCTCCAACTCCTTCGGCTTCGGCGGCCACAACGTTACCCTCGCCGTACGCCGCTGGGAGCAGTAGCCCACCGCCTCTCCAAAGCATTACCACAAAGAACACAGAGGGATCTCTGACTCCTCTGTGGTGATGCACTTATGGGTGGCAAGGGGGTGGAGCCGCAGTTAGCTTTCTGCTCTGGTTAACTCTGGCATTGTAAGGAGATACGATGGCGGGCGGGCTTGACCTGATGCGTCTCCGGGATCCGCATTTGCGCCCTGTCGGCGAGAAAGTCGCAGCGGGCCAGCGCTTGAGCGGGGCCGATGGCTTGGCGCTCTACGCCACCTCAGATCTGCTGGGTCTGGGCGTTCTCGCTGACTTTGCCAATCAACGATCCAACGGCGACCGGGTGTTCTTCTCCGCCAATCAGCACATCAATCCCACCAACGTGTGCATCCTGCGGAACACCTGCACCTTCTGCTCGTTCGCGCGCATGCCCAAGGAGGAGGGCGCCTACACCCGCTCCCTCGAGGAGGTGTTTCAGGAGGCGGAGCAGGCCTCTGGCATGCCCACGCGCGAGTTCCATATCGTCGGCGGCCTCCATCCCAAGCTGCGTCTGAGCTATTACACCGACATGATCCGGGGGCTCAAGGAGCGTCACCCCCACGTGCACGTGAAGGCGCTCACCGCGGTGGAGATCGCGCATCTCGCACGCATCGAGAAAATCTCCGAGCGCGAGGTGCTGATTGCCATGAAGGAGGCGGGCCTCACCAGCCTGCCGGGCGGAGGTGCTGAGGTCTTCAGTACCGCCGTTCGCGCTACGATCGCGGAGCGCAAACTCACCGGCGAAGAGTGGCTCCGGGTGCATCGAATCGCCCATGAGCTCGGTATCCCAACAAATTGCACCATGCTCTACGGGCACGTTGAGTCGGCGGAAGACCGAATAGAGCACCTGGGGATGCTGAGGACGCTTCAGGATGACACCGGCGGATTTCTGACATATATCCCGCTGGCATACCATCCGGATCGGAACGAATTGGGCGAGGAGATGGGACGGGTAGGCACCGCCACGACGGGGTACGAAGATCTCAAGAATATCGCCGTTGGTCGGCTGTACCTGGATAACATCCCTCACGTGAAAACTCACTGGCCGATGGTCACCCCGTTTGTTTCCCAGATCGCATTGAGCTTCGGCTGCGACGATGTGGAGGGTACCGTGGTGTACGAGCGGATTTATCATGAGGCCGGCGCTCACACTGCGATGCACTTACCGTATATGGACCTGGTTCGCCTGATACGTGGCGCGGGCAAGCAGCCGGTCGAGCGCGACAGCCTGTACCGCCCGGTCCGGGAACACTTCGACGATCCGCCTCCCGAGCCGTTGTTCCGTCGCGGTGCCACCTTGCCGGTAGTGCACGCGGCATGAGGCTCGGCCGGATTCCTTGGATCAACTGCTATCCGATTTACGGGGCCATCGATCGGGGGCTGGTAGGCGTCTCCGCCGAGCTGGTCTCCGGCACTGCCTCGGAGCTCAATGACCTGCTGGCGGCGGGTGCGCTGCAGGTGAGCGCCGTTTCCGCCGTCGAGTACGCCCGGAACGCTGCCATTTATCACCTGCTTCCCGACCTGGCGATCACCTGCGATGGCCCGGTGCACAGCGTTGTGCTTTTCTCCAAGAAACCGATTGAGGAGCTGTCGGGTTCTACCGTCCTGCTGAGTGCGTCGTCTCGCACTTCGGTCCTGCTCCTCGAATTGCTGTGCCGGCACCGCTGGGGCATTCGGCCGCAGTACGCGACGGCCCGGGCGGAGGCTTCGGATCTGGACAGGCTCGCGGGTCTGCCCCACGAAGCAGTCTTGGTCATCGGAGACGCCGCGCTCCATCTCTCCAGCCGATCGGTATACCCGGTACAGGTCGACCTGGGCCAGGAATGGAAGGCGTGGACCGGCCTGCCATTCGTCTTTGCAGTGTGGGCTGCCCGCCGAGATGCTCCGGCTGCTCGCGTGAGCGCGGTACATGAGAGACTGCTGGAGTCACGCGACTGGGGATTGGCCCATCTGGATGAGCTCGCGGCTGCCGCCGCTCGAGATACCGGGGTAGGGGAGTCGGTCTGCCGTGCGTACTTGGGCGATCTGGACTACGCACTTTCCTACCGCCATCTCGCCGGACTTACTGACTTCTTCCGCCGGCTGGCTCAGGACGGGGCGGTGCCGGACGGGTCGCTATCGTTCATCTCGGCCGCATAGAGTTGGGACGAAGTAGGATCTGCTGGCTTCGTAGTTAACCGGAGGCGAAACGGCTAAGAGGTTGAGTCAATGACTGTTGTGGATCGTACCTCAAGCGAATTCAAGGACTATCTCGAGCTCTACGAGACGGCTCCGCTCCTGGAGCTAGGCCAGCTCGCCGACGCCGAACGGTGGCGGCACCACCCTGAAAATGTGGTCACCTACATCATTGACCGAAACATCAACTACACGAACGTGTGTGTAGCTGATTGTAAGTTTTGCGCGTTCTATCGCCGACCGAAGCATCGCGAAGGATACGTACTGAGCTTCGAGCAGATCGGGGCGAAGATCGACGAATGCAAGGCGATCGGCGGGGTCCAGATACTTCTCCAGGGGGGACACAACCCGTACATCCCGTTTGAGTGGTATCTCGATCTGATGCGCTTCATCAAGCAGCATCATCCGATACATATCCACGGGTTTTCCCCCTCCGAGGTTGTCTTCTTTAGCCAGCGGTTCGGACTGTCCGTCGCGGAGGTGGTGCGCGAGCTGCGGACTGCGGGATTGGACAGCATTCCCGGCGGAGGCGGGGAGATCCTGGTGGATGAAATCCGAGAACGTGTGGCCAAGAAGAAGGCGCAGACCGAAGAGTGGCTCGGGGTGCAGGAGGAAGCTCACCGGCAGGGCATGAAGACGTCGGTCACGATGATGTATGGGCTGGGTGAGACGAGCGCTGATCGGATCGAGCATCTCCTCAGAGTTCGTGAGCTCCAGGCCCGCACCGGCGGCTTCACCGCCTTCATTTGCTGGCCGCTCCAGCCCGAAGGGACTGACATGGCCGACCAGCCGAAGACCGACGCCGTCGCCTATCTGAGGGCGCTGGCAATGGGGCGCATCATCTGCGACAATGTCCCCAATCTCCAGTCGTCGTGGGTGACGATGGGACTCAAGGTGGGACAGATCGCGCTCCGGTTTGGGGCCAACGACTTCGGCAGCCTGATGATGGAAGAGAATGTCGTGTCTTCCGCCGGCACCACCCACCGAGCTACCATCGCCGAAATGGAGCGGTGCATTCGGGACGCGGGATACGAGGTGCGACGCCGCCGGCAGGATTATTCCTTCATAGACGAGCCGGCTATCGTGGCCGCATGATCCGGGTCGGCATCGGCTACGACTCGCATCGTTTCGTCGAGGGTCGTCCGCTGGTGCTCGGTGGCATCACCATTCCGTACCACCGCGGGCTCGCCGGCCACTCCGACGCTGATGCTGTCGCGCACGCTCTCATCGACGCCATTCTCGGGGCGGCCGCCGCTGGGGATATCGGACAGATCTTCCCCGACACCGACCCCCGCTGGAAAGATGCCGACTCCATGGAGCTACTGCGGACGGCTCACGAGCTGATCCGCCGAAGGGGTTATGCCGTGGTTCAGGCCGATCTCACCATCGTTGTTGAACAACCCCGGCTTGCGTCGTATCTCGAGCTGATGGCCGGCACGCTTGCCAAAGAGCTTGGCACTCCGCCGGGGTCAGTGAGCCTCAAAGCGAAAACCAACGAGACAATGGGCTTTGTCGGTCGAGGTGAGGGGATCGCGGTGATCGCGGTGGCCACCCTGGAGTCCCGCTGATCGAGTCGCTCATCACCTGGCTCTCACAGCTTCCGCCGGTTGCCGTGTATGGTGTGCTCGCGATCCTGGCGGCGGTCGAGAACGTGGTGCCGCCGGTTCCATCGGACGCGGCCGTCGCGCTGGGTGCTTTTCTCTCCAATAGAGGCCTCACCGCCCCGGTCGGGGTCTTCCTGGTCACCTGGCTATCCAATCTGGCCGGCGCGACCGCCGTGTACCTGGTTGCGCGACGGTATGGCCGCCGACTCTTTGCAACCAGTCTCGGCCGCCGGCTGCTCGCTCCCCGATCCCTGGCCATCATCGAGCGCGAGTACCTCCGCTTCGGAGTGGCAGGCATCTTCATCAGCCGTTTCCTTCCGGGAATTCGAGCGGTAGTTCCGCCGTTCGCGGGACTGGTGAACCTGAGCCCCCTCCGCACTCTCATACCCACCGGGATCGCCTCCGCCATCTGGTATGGCGGGATCACCCTGCTCGGCTCGGTGATAGGGTCTGAGTGGGATCGGATCAACCACATCATTCTCGGAGTCAATCGGACGCTCGGCCTAATCACCGCTGTCCTGATCGTGGCCGGGATTGTTGCATACTTCGTGGCACGTCGCCGGAGACGCCGGGAGCGGGTGTGGCACGCGACGCGAGATGCGCTCGACCCGGCCACACCCTCGTTCCTCGCGGGGTCCGAAATGGCAGAAGGATCCGCTCGCCAGGCCGCTGCACTGCTGGTGCTGGAGCTCGCGTATGCGGATCACGCGCTTACCGAGGCAGACCGCGAGCTCATCGCATCGCATCTTCGGGATCGCTGGGGATTGTCTCCTGAAGGTCCGACTCCCCCGGAGCCGGAGCATGAGCGCCGCACCCGGTTTGCGCTCTACGCCGGCCGGCTCAGAAGCAGATTCGGGCAGGGCCAGCGTCTGGCGCTGGTTGAACGAATGTGGACCGTGGCCTTCAGTGATGGGGCCATCGGTCATCACGAAGAACGGCTTATGCACCTGGCAGGAGAGCTGCTCGGTCTACGGCGCGACGACCTGCTAAAAGTTCGCGCGCGACTGCAGGAGCCCTCGAAAGTATGACGATCGTTACGGTGCATTCCCAGATCGACCGGGATTTCTGGCTCGAGGGATTCCGTGACTATTTGGCGCTGGAATCAGGGCACAGCGCCAATACAGTCGAAGCATACCTTCGGGACCTTCGTCGACTCGGAGAGTTTGCGACCTCGAAGGGGATCCGCAATCCCGGTAAGCTCACTCGGCCGATGCTGCGGGAATTCGTCTTTCTGCTCAAGGATCTGGGCCTCAGCCCGGCGTCTATTCGCCGAGCGGTCTCTGCCATCCGGACGTACTACGGCTTTCTGGTGGGCGAAGCCAAGGTCACTGACGACCCTAGCGATCGATTGGAGAGTCCCCGTCGGGGCAGGGTGCTTCCCGTCACCCTGAGCGTGAGCGAGGTGGAGGCACTGCTGGCATCGCCCAAAGTGGACCAGCCGCTCGCTTGGCGGGATCGCTCACTTCTGGAGCTGGCCTATGGCGCCGGGCTGCGCGTCTCCGAGCTCTGCACCCTCGCGCTCACCGACCTGCTGCTCACGGAGAATCTGGTTCGCGTGTTCGGGAAGGGGGGCAAGGAGCGGGTAGTGCCTATTGGTCGGAGCGTCATTGGTGCCGTCTCGGTCTATCTACACACCATGCGTTCCGAGCTGGATCGAGGCAGGAGTCGCGGTCGGGTTCTGCTCAATGCACGGGGACAGCCGCTGTCACGGGTAGGCGCGTGGGGAATCGTCAAACGCGCTGCCCAACGCGCGGGCATCACCAAACGAGTAACTCCCCATACCCTGCGTCACAGTTTCGCCACCCATCTGCTCGAGGGCGGCGCAGACCTTCGCGCCGTGCAGGAAATGTTGGGTCACGCCGACCTCTCAACTACTCAGATCTACACTCACGTCGATCGGGAATATCTCCGCTCGGTCCACAAGCAGTTCCATCCCAGGGCTTAGTCGGCCTATGCGAAGATGCCAGCAGTGGCCGGGTCGGTGCGCTCGAACACCCGGCCCAGCCAGTCCACCATCAGGGCGGCCTCGAATCCCACCAGGAGAAGCCCGAGGGCCGCGGCCGGTATGGCAGCCCAATTATCGAGGACTGGGCGCAGGAGAAGAAATCCACCTCCGGCGATGGCCACCGGCAGGATCAGCGTCACGGATAGGATTGCGACAAAAGCGATCATCATCAGCAAATTCTGCCCCAGTGCCTCGACGCCTGCCATACGACCCGAGCCGAGCCGGACCCACGCCGGAAATAGCAGTGCGGCTCCATTCTGGATCAGCATCCCCAGCAGATTGATCGCCGGGAGGCATACGAAACTGGCCAGCAACAACAGCGTACGCTCCTCCAGATCGGGGACCATCGTGGTATTTCCGAGAAAGGCCAGATACGCGAGGGTAAGCAGGGCAAACTGAACCATCGTCAGCATCAAGGTAGATGCCGCTGTTTCGGCGAGAACCACCGACCATCCTCTCAGGGGATAACTCCTCAGCAGGTCGAGCTTGAGCAGGTCCCCACGTAGATCATTTCTCACATACTGCGGCCCGGTCATGATTGTCAGGCCAGCCCACGTCACTGCTAACCATCCAGCAAGCTCCGCGAGGTTCCCGTCCGGATCGAACGAAAGCGCCGTGACGAGCACTCCCGCCACACCCAGTGTCAGCGCGGCATTGCGAATTCGGCGGGTTCGGGTCACTGCCACCAGGTTCTTCCAGAGAATGGCGCCCGCCGGCCACCCTGAGGTACCCAGCCGGAGGACCGGCCGGCTGGTACCGTAGGCGCCTTCCCGGGAAGGGTTACCGGCATTCTGAGACAAGGCGCGGGCCCGCTGGAGAGACAGTTCCGCTGCGGTCTCCTCGAACGCAGTGTCCGACCTGACCACCCAGACATAATGAAGCAGCAGCACGATCAGGGCGGGCCAGAGCGCCACCAGCCATTCGGCAACAGTGCCGGCTGCTAGCGGGCGCATCATGATTCTGAAGGGGTACGTCACTGCACGCGCAACCGGCTGCTGAGCTGCGTCGGCCGAGGCCCTCAGGAGTGAGCGTATGTCTCCGTGTCCCGCAGCGGTGATGTCGGGGAGTGCGTCGGCCACGCTCCAGGTCAAAGCGATCAGAACCAGTCCAAGTACCACCAGGGACACGATGCGGTGTCTCACGGCGAGCCGGCCATGCTCGGCCAGGCTGCTTCGAACGAATGAAGCACCCAGGCGGTGGAAGGACAGAGTGGTCAGAATCACCCAGATTGAGATGGCCCTGAGCCAGGCAGAAACCCCGAAGCGTTCACGAGAGAGAATCAGCGTCCACAGCAGCGCATTGAACAGAATCAGGAGTTGACTGCGGAGCAGCTTGAACTGGATCAGGCCACTGCGCGACACTGGGCCCGAGAAGAGGAAGGTGACCTCAGCCGGCGTGAAGGTGAGCACCCGTCGCTCGACTCCGAAGACCCATCCCCACGCGACTGCTCCCATTAATGCCAAGGCGCCAAGCAGCTCAACAACCTCCGGATCGGGCATCTCGCCGGCAGTCGGGGTCGGCCGCTGGCCCAGAATCATGAACCAGAGGTACGCGATGCCAAGCAGAAGCGCGGCCAGATAGCGGGGACTGCGAAGGTGACGGAGCTGCCTCGAGATGCGATTGCGAGCCGAGTGCCAGGTGAGATAGGCGAAGACTCCGATCATGTCTCCGCGGCCTCCTGGCCGATGAGCGCCATGAAAACGTCCTCCAGGTTGCGCGACTGAAGGTCAGGCCTGGCATCGAGGATCTCAGCAATTGTGCCGAACGCTACCACGCTGCCCTGCCGCATGATCAGCACCCGGGTGCAAATCTCCTCCACCAGGTGGAGGAGATGCGAGCTCAAAATTACCGCGGCGCCTGCCGCCGCTCGCTGCATGATGGTCGTCTTCATCCGTCGAATGCCGACGGGGTCGAGCCCGGTTAGCGGCTCATCCAGGAGCAACGCCTGAGGCCGATGCAGGAGCCCACAGGCGATGGCGAGTTTTTGCTTCATCCCCCGGGAAAGCTCACCCGGCAGCGCCGCCCGTTTGTCGGCCAGGTCCAGCTCCTCCAGCAACCCGGGGATGCGATCGGTCACCTCACCCAACTGATAGAGTCGCGCGATAAAGCGAAGGTGTTCCTCCACAGTGAGATATTCGAAGAGGTGGGGCTCGTCGGGAATGAACGCCAGGGCGGTTTTGGCCGCCACTGGATCGCGGGCAAGGTCGTGCCCGGCGATGGAGATCCGTCCAGAGGTCGGAATAATGATTCCCGCGATGCTGCGGATTGTGGTAGTCTTCCCGGCTCCGTTGGGCCCGACCAGCCCCAGCACCTCGCCAGGGGCGACCCGGAAGGAGAGCCCCTGGACGGCGGGAAAGTTCCCATAAAGCTTGTGTAAGCCATCCACCTCAATCATGGATGCCCTCGGACCGAAACCGGTGAAACTTTCCCAACTTCCCGTACGTCACATATCGAAACATGAACCGGACGTAGGCAGGTGGAAGCTATGCGAAACTACTGGTTGAGAATCGTGCTCGGAGCCGTCGCCATCTTCACGGTGGGAATGATCGGCGTCACCCTTGCCCGGCAGGGGGTTGGGCGAGTGCGGAATGTAGTCGAGGGAACCGGCCCATTATCGGTGCCTATCGCCTTCATCCCGTTCAAGCTCGATGGCCAAAAGCTCGGAACTGTGAGCAAAATAGTGCTGCAACGAGACGCTCCGAAGCAGATCGCCTCGGTCGAGCTCCAGATTAAGCTGCTCGACTCGACCGTGGCGCGTGGGTTAGAGGGCTGCCGCCTTGCGGCCAACCTCGATGAAGAACACACTCCGCGCGACACCCACGACGGAATAGGACCTCTCTCTCACGGAGTGTTTACCTGCTTACACCCGAACGACAGTGCGGGACAATTTCAGGAGTTCGGGAGCGCCGTCTTTCAACCCGGTGGGGTGAGCGTCCCGCTGCTCCTTCCCAAGGACATCGCTGACGATCTCCAACAGGGCAATTTTGGTTCCGGCCCCGATGATTCGATCAATGACGTAGCCGAAGCCAAGGCAGATTCAGCCGCGGAGGTGGCCGAGCAGCGGGCAGATTCTATAGCGGCCGCGGCAGAGAAGGCCGCAACCCAGGTGGCTGCTCGGCAACGCCAGTTCATCGACTCATTGCGTCGAGAGGGGCGTCGGCGGGAAGACTCCACTCGCCGGGTGATCCAGGCTCAGACCGACACCGCCAGGCAACGTTGAGTAATGCTTCTCGTCATCGACAACTACGACAGCTTCACCTACAACCTGGTCCAGTACGCCGGCGAGCTGGGTGCCGAGCCCCTGGTATACCGGAATGATGCCCTTTCCCCTGACGATGTGTTGCGACTCCGTCCCGAGGCCATCGTCATCTCTCCCGGTCCCTGTACTCCACGAGAAGCCGGCATATCAGTTCCGCTGATCCGTGCGGCAGCCGGGAGAGTCCCGATTTTCGGTGTCTGCCTCGGGCATCAAGCGATCGCGGAAGCCTTCGGCGGCCGAGTCGTGCGAGCCGAACGGCTGATGCATGGAAAGACTACGCCGGTCACCCACAGCGGGCACCCGCTGTTTCGGGACGTAGGCTCCCCCATCGAAGTGATGCGGTATCACTCGCTGGTGGTATCACCGAAGGACTTGCCGGGGGAGCTCGAAGTCACCGCTTGGTCAGCCGATCGTCCGGCAGGCCATGAGATCATGGCGGTTTGTCACCGGAACCTGCCGGTGTATGGCGTTCAGTTTCACCCCGAATCGGTGGCTACCCGAGATGGAAAGCGTCTATTGGCCAACTTCCTCTCGCTGGCTGCCTCGCAGGGTAAACGAGGCCGGGAGGTGGCTGTCTAACTGTTGAATCGGCAACTCTCTAGCCCTTAATTCCTACCTAGTGCCAAATGCGGCACAACTTTTGACTCGAATTCCCTCCTCTATTAGCTTCCGTGATGCGCGTCCTGGGTGTCATTCCAGCTCGTCTCGGCTCAACCCGCCTCCCCCACAAACCGCTTCAGCTTCTGGCAGGTGAGCCACTCATCACCCGGGTTATCGAGCGCGCGCTGGATCATGGTGTGCTGGCAGAGCTGGTGGTTGCAACCGATTCGGAGAAGGTGGCGCAAGCGGTTGCCAAGTGCCGGATACGCGCGGTACTGACCAGCAGCAGCCATAGAACCGGGACCGACCGAGTGGCGGAGGTCGCGAGACTCCCGGATTTCGCCGGGTTCGATGCAGTGGCGAACATCCAGGGTGACGAGCCGTTTCTCTCGCGCGAGGCGTTGGTGGGGGCGTTGTCGCGGGTTGAGCAGGGGGACGAAATCGGTACGGCCGCTGCGCCGCTGGCAGCGTCCCTCGCCTCTGATCCTTCACGAGTGAAGGTGGTTACGGACGCCCGGGGCAGGGCACTCTACTTCTCGCGCGCGATGATTCCGCATCGTCGCGCTGAGAGCGACGAGGCAGGGCTCTACTGGCAGCATGTCGGGATATATGCCTTCAGCCGGGCATCGATCGAGCGGTGGAGCATGCTCGCCCCGGCTGCTGCTGAGGAGGCAGAGCGCTTGGAGCAACTGCGGGCACTGTACCACGGGATGAGCATTGGGGTAGCTCGGCTGGAAGAGCCGGTGCTGCCAGGTATCGATACGGTTGAAGATCTTCGACGGGCGGAAGCTTACTGGCACGCTTACCAAGGGCAGGTCTAATGACTAAAGGTCCCAACGCGACCAAGTACATTTTTGTGACCGGCGGCGTCGTGTCCTCACTGGGAAAGGGCATCGCCGCCGCATCTTTAGGGCGACTGCTGGTGGAACGCGGCTTGAGCGTCACCATGCAGAAATTCGATCCCTACATCAACGTGGATCCCGGCACGATGTCACCGTTTCAGCACGGTGAGGTGTTCGTGACCGACGATGGCGCCGAAACCGATCTCGACCTGGGCCACTACGAGCGGTTCATCGACCGATCGCTGTCCCGCCAGAACAACGTCACCACCGGGTGGATTTACCAGTCAGTGATCAACAAGGAACGGCGGGGAGAGTATCTCGGGTCTACAGTCCAGGTGATCCCCCATATCACCGATGAGATCAAGAACGCCATTCGTCGAACGGCTCCAGGCCACGACGTAGTGATCACCGAGATTGGTGGCACCGTCGGTGACATCGAGTCGCTGCCTTTCCTCGAGTCGATCCGCCAGTTCCGTCAGGAAGTCGGCCGCGACAATGCGCTCTTTATTCATCTCACCCTGGTCCCCTACATCGCTGCCGCTGGAGAATTAAAGACTAAGCCAACCCAGCACTCGGTACGCGATCTCATGGAGATCGGGATTCAGCCCGACATCCTGATCTGCCGGAGCGAGCAGCCGTTGGCGGCAGAGATCAAACGAAAGATCGCGCTGTTCTGCAACGTGGACTTTGGGTGCGTGATCGAGAGTCCCGACGTCAAGTCGATTTATGAGATACCGGTTCGTTTCTTCGAGCAGGGGTTGGATCGTGAAGTGTGTCAGCGCCTGCGGCTGGAGACGAAGGAGCCGAACCTGCAGGATTGGAAGCAGATGATGGAGCGCATCCTGCATCCGACCAAGCAGGTTCGGATCGCGGTGGTGGGGAAGTACACTGGATTGCGAGACGCCTACAAGTCGGTGGAGGAGGCACTGAATCACGCAGGGATTCCGAACGATGCTCGAGTTCAGATCGAGTGGATCGCCAGTGACGAATTCACCGACCAGCCTGCCGCCGCTCGGCTGCTCGGCGGGTACGACGGCCTGCTCATTCCTGGAGGATTTGGCGAGCGGGGGATCGGCGGCATGGTCGAGGCAATTCGCTGGGCACGGGAAAACGACCTGCCGTTCTTCGGAATCTGTCTCGGGCTCCAGGTGGCCATCATCGAGTTCGCCCGCAACGTCTGTCGTCTGCCCGACACCAACAGCACCGAGTTTGAGCCGAACTGCCAGACGCCAGTCATCTCCTTGATGCATTCCCAGCGGGACGTTGCCGACCTGGGCGGCACGATGCGGCTGGGTGCTTACACCGCTCGCCTCCGGCCAGGCTCCCGCGCGGCCCAGGCGTACGGCACCGGCGAGATCAGTGAACGCCACCGCCACCGCTGGGAGGTGAGCAATGCATACCGGGATGTGCTCGCCGAGTTTGGCTTGCGGCTTTCGGGACAATCGCCGGATGGGGGCCTGGTCGAGGTGATCGAGCTGCCGGATCACACCTGGTTTATCGGCTGCCAGTTCCACCCTGAGCTCAAGTCTCGGCCCACCCGTCCCCATCCGCTCTTTGCCGGCTTTGTTGCCGCCGCGCTCCGGCGGCGGGAGGCCGCTCCCACGCGTGCCGCGGTCGAGGAGCTGGCCCGGAGCACCCGCTGATGGGCTGGTCGTTTGGCCGTACTCCTTTTCTGATCGCCGGGCCCTGTGTCATCGAGCCCGGCGACATGCTGCTTAGCGTTGCGGAAGTCCTCGCTCGGCTGGAGCAGGAATTGGGAATTCCGGTTTGCCTGAAAGCGAGCTTCGATAAAGCAAACCGCGCGCGGCTGGCCGGCAGTCGCGGTCCCGGTTTAGAGGAGGGATTGCGGACGCTCGAACACGCCCGCGCCGTCAGCGGTTTGCCGGTGGTCACCGACATCCACGAGCCGCAGCAGGCGTCCTCGGTGGCCCAGGTGGCCGACATGCTGCAGATCCCGGCCTTTCTCTGCCGTCAGACGGATTTGCTCGTGGCGGCTGGCCGAACCGGCAAGCCGGTGAACGTGAAGAAAGGTCAGTGGCTTCATGCCGACGCAATGCGGGGCGCTGTGGAAAAGGTACGGAGCGCCGGTGCCTGCGAAGTTGCCGTCACCGAGCGCGGAACGTTCTTCGGTTATGGCGACTTGGTCGTCGATATGCGCAACTTTGCCCGTCTCCGGGATGCGACCGGAGCGCCGGTGATCTTCGACGCCACTCACTCGGTACAGCAACCAGGGATGGGTGAGGCAGGTACCAGCGGTGGAGCTCGCGAGTTCATTCCGCCCTTACTTGCTGCCGCCGCTGCCGCCGGCGCGGATGGATTCTTTTTGGAGACCCATCCCGAGCCATCGGCGGCGCTGAGCGATGCCGCCACCCAGTGGCCACTCGACCGGCTGGGAGAGCTCGTGAGTCAGACGCTCGATATCTGGGGGCGGGCTCGGGTATGACGCCAGTCGCTCCGGCAAAGGCACGGCGCGTCCGGCTCCTCGGCCTTGACGTAGACGGCGTGTTGACGGACAACGGGGTGTACATCGGTCCGGTGGCGGGCGAGCGGGTTGAGCTCAAACGGTTCGACATTCAGGACGGACTCGGCCTGATCCTGCTCAGAACCGCCAACATCCCGGTCGTGTGGGTTAGCGGACGGAGCTCCGAAGCCACCGCCCTACGGGCGGCCGAGCTCCGGGTGACCGAACTGCTTCAAGTTCCCGGTCCTCGTAAGGCTGCGGCCTTCCAGGAAGCGCTCGATCGGCACGGCATCGAATGGGATGAGGTCGCGTTTGTGGGTGACGATCTCGCGGATCTGCCGATACTGCGTCGGGTAGGCTTGCCCATCGCAGTGGCCAATGCGGTCACCGAGGTCAAGCAACTTGCTGATTACGTCACTCGGGCGCAGGGGGGCCACGGTGCCGTCCGGGAGGTTGTCGAAATCTTGCTGCAGGCGCGCGGAGAATGGCCAGAGATTCTGGAGCGGTACTTTGCGGAGAAGGCGGAGAAAGCGCAGATGGCGAAAAGGACGGAATCATGATCCGTAGGACAGTCGGCACGACGGTCCGCCGGGCAACCCTCTCCGCCCTTTCCATCCTCTCCGCCTTCTCCGTCCTGTCCTGCGAGGACACTGGCGTGCGGCCGACCACCACGGTGCAGGCCCCGGACAGCGCCGACCAGGTGCTGGAGGGATTTTCCCATTACGTCACGAACGAGGGTGTCCTGCGGAGCCGGGTGGAGGCAGACACCGCATTCTTCTACGAGCCGACCCAGATTACCGAGCTACACAAGGTGAAAGTGGTGTTCTATGACGTCAAAGGCGCGGAGAGCTCCACTCTGACGGCACGTCGGGGCACGTATCGCTGGCAGGACGGGTCGATGGAAGCTGCTGGGAACGTGGTCGTGGTCTCCCCTGATGGTCGTCGACTCGCCACCGCAGCTCTCCGCTACGAAAATGCGACCAACCTGATTATGACCGACAAACACTTCACCTTCGACCGGGGCACCGAACACCTGGAGGGAAACAGCTTTCGCTCGGATCCTGACTTTCGCAATGTCGTCACTGACCGGCCTCGCGGTGTGAGCGGAGACGGCATGTTGCTGCCAGGACAATGAGGCGGGGAAGCGGGGAAGGGGGGAAGCTGGGAAGCGTCGTCGGACGTGTTGTACTCTCATGGTGTGCTGTTGCGTTCCCGCGTCCCCGCGTCCCCGCGTGCCCGCTCGGACTCGCCGCTCTGATGCTGCTGGCTATGACGCGGCCCGCTTACGGCCAGTCCGAACGCTGCGTCTTCCAGATCAACAACGTCGAGCGGCAGGGTAGTGTGGTCGAGACACCGCAGGGCACCAACTACTTTGCCGGCGGCAACGTGCAGCTCAGTTGCCGGGGGCTCAAGGTCACCATGAAAAGCGATAGCGTGGCGTCCTATGGGGGTAACGTGGTTCGCTTCATCGGGAACGTGAAATATCGAGATTCGACGCTCACGATGGACGCCGACCAGGGAACCTATTTCAAGCGTGGCGAGAAATGGGAGGCGCGCGGCCGGGTGGTGACCAACAATCTGAGGACCGGATCCAAGCTCAACGGGCCGGCGCTCGACTACTACCGTGTCGTCAAAGGCGTGCGTGACACGCTGGAGATGTATTCCGCCGGCAGGCCGCGAATCGAGTACGGAGCCAGCGACCCGGGAGCCCCTGCGGGAGAGCCCTACATCATTGTGGCTGATCGAGTCCGCATGAAGGGGAACGACCGACTCTGGGCCGCTGGGAAGGTCACGATCGATCGGAGCGATTTCTCTGCCCGGGGAGATTCGCTTCGGTTGGACAGCGGCAAGGGCGACGGCACCCTCATCGGGGGCAATCCGATCATGCGCGGGCTGGGAAAGGACAGCTTCAACATCGCCGGGCGGCGGCTCGATCTCCGGCTCAACCGCCGGGAGTTGACCTATGTGCTGGCCAAGGGCAACGGCCATGCCATAAGCAAGGAGTGGGACCTAGTTGCCGATACTATTGGGCTTGACATCAAGAATCGCCGATTGGAGCAGACCCTGGCCTGGGGGGACTCGATCCGCCCCAATGCGACCTCGCCGGCGTACGCCATGAAGGCCGACTCCCTGGCGCTGGACACCCCGGGCCAGCAGCTCAAGGAGGTCCGTGGCTTTGGGACCGCGTGGCTGGGTGGGACGGTCGACGCGCGCTCCAAGCAGCGGGACTGGATGCGAGGAGATACCGTAGTAGCCCAGTTCGTTCAACGGGATTCTGCGGGAACCCGCCGTGCCGCGCTGAACCGCATCGTGGCTCGTAAAAGGGCTCAGTCGTACCACATCGATCCCGACCCGAAGCACCCTGATCGGCCTTCGATCAATTACGCTCGGGGTGACGTGATCGTCATGACCATGAAGTCCGGCGTCCAGGGCGGGGTGGATCGGGTCGACGTCCGAGGCCAGGTGGATGGCGTCCAGTTGGAGGCGGCGGACGCCCCACCTCGCGACACGTTATCGCCACCCGCCGATTCCTTGCGGCGCGGCCGGGCCGGTCGATGACTGCCGCCCCAGAGTGGGTTGCGGCACTTGGAGATCGCGACCCATCCGTCCCCATCGCGCTGGCCGCCATCGTGAGGGCAGCGGGCCCCTCCGACAGTATCGCCTTTTCCGACCTGGTGCACGGATATCGCGAGGCGCATATCGCGTGTTACCAGGGGGACGATCAGGATGTCTCGGGCGATGAGGTGCGAGAGCACCTCCACCAGTCGGTGCTACCTCGGCTTGCCACCGAAGGATGGATTCTCGATACGTCCTCGGGCTACTGGCAGACGGTGCGCCCGCGGGTGGCATGGTGGGGCTCGGCTCCGGCGGAGCGGGAGCTCGTGTATCAGGCGCTGCTCAATTCCGCTCGGCGAGCGGTGCAGAAGGCAACCTCCTTCACCCGGCAGCGGCCGCGCGGCAGCCTGCTGGAGGGGCTGGATCTCTGTAAGAGCTTCAAGGGTAGGCGGGTCGTCGACCGGGTGAGCGTTCGGGTAGAGCAGGGCGAGATTGTCGGCCTCCTCGGTCCTAACGGCGCGGGAAAGACCACGACCTTCTACCTTATTACCGGGCTGATCCTTCCTGACGAGGGACGGGTACTCCTGGATGGAGTGGAGCTGACCGATGCTCCCATGTACCGGCGTGCGCGCAGTGGCATCGGCTATCTGGCGCAGGAGCCTTCCGTCTTCCGAAGAATGACCGTGGAGGAGAACATTCTGGCCATTCTGGAGACCAGGCCGATGAAGCGCGACGAACGACATCGGCAGCTCGACCGGATGCTGGACGAGCTCTCGATCAAACACCTCCGCAAGAACCGGGCGTACTCGCTCAGCGGGGGCGAGCGGCGGCGTCTGGAGATCACTCGCGCGCTCGTCTCCGATCCCAAGTTTATGCTGCTGGATGAGCCGTTCGCGGGCGTGGATCCAATCGCCGTGCATGATATCCAGACGATTGTTGCGGGACTGCGGCACCGGGGAATCGGCGTCCTCATTACGGATCACAACGTGGAGCAGACACTCGACATCGTCGACCGGGCGTACATCATGTTCGAAGGGAAAGTGCAGGCCTCCGGCACCGTCCGCGAGCTGGTCTACGATGACCGGGTCGCGCAGCTCTACTTGGGACCCACCCTCACTGCCAGGCTGCGGGCACGACTCGAGGCGGTCGCATGAGAACCGGCCTCTCTCAGCATACCAGTCTGCGGCAGGAGCTTCGGGTCAACCCGCGGCTCTATCAAGCCATGGACATGCTGTACATGCCCATGATGGACCTCCAGCAGCATCTGAAACAGGAGCTGTTGGCCAACCCGTTCCTGGAGCTGCTCGAGCCTGAAGACGAAGCCGCCGAGCAGCCCGCCGCCGAGGAGCAGAAAGAGCAGAAAGAGAAAGAAGAAGAAGTGGATTGGGAGGAGATTCTGCTCAATGGCTTCGAGGTGGGCGGCACCCGAGAGCAATACGAACAACTGGAATACACCGAGCCGGTCACGGTCGAGACGCGAAATCTGATCGATCATCTCCGCGAACAGCTCCAGATGTTGACGCTGACTCCTCGTCAGCTCCTGCTCGCCGAAGAGTTCCTCGGGAATATCAACGAGGAGGGCTATCTCGCCGCCTCGCTGGAGGAGATTCTCGGCTCGGTGAATCAGCTGATTGCCGGGCATGTTGAAACGGGTGGAGAGGACGGGGAGGACGGAGAACCCGGAGAGGAAGATTTCGAAGGTAGTGCACCGGCCGCGGCCCCGGCCCACTCTACCGCCGTTACTTCTCCGCCCGCTCCATCGTCTCCGCCCTTCTACGCCATGCAAGAAGCTGAGGAAATGCTCTCGATCATCCAGCGATTGGACCCCTCCGGGGTGGGGGCGCGCGATCTCCGCGAGTGCCTGCTCATCCAGCTGGTCGAGCTGGCCGACACCGAGTCGCTGACCTACCGACTGGTTTCCGAGGCCTTTCCCGATCTTATCGCCCACCGCTGGAACGATCTCGCCAAGCGGTTCGGAGTCGAGCCCGGTGCCGTGCAGTCAGCGGCTGACCAGCTCTCCCGCTTGGATCCGAAGCCTGGCCTCAAGTACTCGGAGCAGAGCGACGGATATATCATTCCCGATCTCATCGTCGAGAAAATCGGAGGCCGCTATCAGGTATTCCTCAACGACACCGGGATGCCCCGGCTACGCCTGAGTCGCTCCTATCAGGAGATCGCCCGCGACAAGAAGAAGATGACTCCGGAGAACCGCGAGTTCATCGCGTCCAAGATGAACAGCGCCAATTGGATGATTCAGGCGATCGAGCAGCGGCGGCAGACGATGCTCAAGGTGATGAACTTCATCGTCGACCGGCAGCGGGATTTCTTCGAGAAGGGAATTGAGTACCTCAAGCCGCTCACTTTGCGTGAGGTGGCCGAAGTGATCAACATGCACGAGTCCACGGTCAGCCGGGTGACCAACGAGAAGTACGTGCAGACCCCACGGGGTGTCCTCCCGCTCAAGTTCTTCTTCTCCAGCGCGCTCTCCACCGCTTCAGGCGAAGATGCCAGCGCTCGCTCCATTCGCGCGAAGCTCGAGAAGATGGTGAGCGAAGAGAACAGCGGCAAACCGCTCACCGATCAGCAGATCGTCCACCTCTTCCAGGAACAGGGGATCCAGATCGCCCGGCGCACGGTCGCGAAGTATCGCGATCAGCTGGGCATTCTTCCGGCCCGCATGCGGAAACGGGTATGACCGTCGCGTCGGTCGACACGCTGGACGTGAGCGTGCTCGTCCCGGCCAAGGACGAGGCTGAGAACCTTCCCGAATTCCTCCAGCGCTGCGCTCAGTCACTCGGCTCCGCAGGCTTCTCGTTCGAAGTGATCGTGGTGAACGACGGCTCACGGGACGGCACCGACCGCGTGCTCCGCGATCTCGCACATCAATATCCCTTTCTGGAGGTTGTCACTCACCGCCGTCAGCGGGGGATTGCCGACGCACTGCGCTCCGCCGGCGATGTCGCCAGGGGTGACGTCTTCGTCTTCTACCCCGCGGATCTGCAATACCTTCCTGAAGACATTCCCGGTCTCGTGGCACCGATCCTGGAAGGCCGCGCGGACATCGTGACCGGTACCAAGCAAGGCAAGTACGAGAAAGCGTTCGTCTCGACGATCTACAACGGACTGTGCCGCTGGCTCTTCGGCATCGGGGTGACCGATCTCAACTCGGTCAAGGCCTATCGTCGTGAGGTCATGCTCGGCGTTCCGCTGCGCCCCGATTGGCATCGCTACATGGTCGTCATCGCCGCGGCCGATGGATATCGTCTGACCTCGATTCCGGTACCGCTCTATCCGCGTCGCGCCGGAACCTCAAAGTTCAATTGGCGCCGGATACCGATTGGCCTGTTCGACTTGGTCTCGGTGTGGTTTCAGCTCCGCTTCGGTCGAAAGCCAATGCTGTTCTTCGGAGTCGGTGGTGCCGTTCTGTTCGTGATCGGGTTTCTCGCCGGCGTCGGGGCGCTGATCCTCCGCTTCGGCTATGGCATCGGCCTGCGTCCTCTGCTGAACCTCGTGGAGACCATGGTCATCAGCGGTATCGTGCTGTTCGGATTCGGATTCCTGGGGGAGATGATAGCCGGGATGAGGGAGGAGACCCGGGAGCTCGCCCGCGAGGTCGCGCGATTGGAGAAGCACGACGTCCAGGACTGAGGCGTGCGGGTCATCTTCCTGACGCACAACTATCCACGCTGGCCCGGCGATTTCTCCGGCGCCGAGCTGGGCTCGCTGGCCCGCGCGCTGATGCGGCGCGGGATCGCAGTGCGGGTGGTTGCTCCCGGCGACACCGCTGGTGATACCCAGGTCGACGGAGTTCCGGTACGCTGGGTGCGCACGCGCAAGAACAGCGGTTTGCGGGAGCAAGACGGATTCACGGGCAGTCTGAGGCGTCCGGCCGCTTGGAGTACCTTGGCGCGACTCTGGCGCTCTCTCAGGCAGGCTGCCCGCCGCGAGGTCGCTACCGGCGCGGATGTCGTGCACGCGCACGGCTGGGCCCCGGCGGGTCTCGCGGCCCCAGCCCACGTCCCGCTCGTCCTCACGGTGCAAAGTGGGGATGGGATCCTCCTGCGCCGGTCCCGGCTGGCTGCCGCCTTGGGGCGCCCTCTCCTGCGCCGCGCGACCGTCGTGACTGCGGTCTCGCGTCAGGTCAGTGAGTCCATACAGCATGTGGCCGGCCGTTTCGTTGACCCGGCGCATATCCATCCCATGCCGGTCGAGAGTCGCGGTCTCCCATGGACCAGAGGAGGGCGCGGAGCAGTCGTCATGAGCCGGCTAACGCCGGCGGGGCGCGTCGAGCTCGCTCTGCAGACTTCCGCCATCCTTGCCTCTCACGGCCACCAACTCTCGCTGACCATCATCGGGGACGGTCCCGCCCGTGCCGCCCTCGAAGAGCGTGCCACTCGGCTCGGAGTGTCGGCACTGACGCGGTTCATCGGTGATCTCCCGCCGGACCAGGCACGCGATCACCTGGTACGTGCAGATCTCTTGCTGGTGACCGCTCAGGGCGAAGGTACCGGGCTCGCTGCGCTGGAGGCGCTGATCGCCGGGGTTCCGGTCGTGGCGTGCTGGGACAGTGGAGCGGCAATCGACATCGTGCCCGAATCGGGGGCCGGGCGACTAAGCCTTCCGTCTCCCGAGGCAATGGCGGACAGCGTCATGAGTCTGCTGGCCGATCGCGACAGACTCTCCGTGAGTCGGCTGGTGGGAGAAGCGTGGCGAGCCCGCTTGGCGCCGGATCACGTCGCCCAGCTGTGTGCAGGCTGGTACCGGGATGCGCTTGCCCGTTAGATCACTCCGCATTCTCACGGTCACCCACAATTATCCTCGTTTCCCGGGCGATCCGGCCGGTGCATTCGTGGCCCGTATCGCCGAGGGTGTCGCCGAGCGCGGTCATCAAGTACAGGTGATTGCCCCTCACGCTCCCGGTCTCCCATCTGAGGAAGAGATTCGCGGGGTTCGAGTCCGGCGCTTTCGCTATGCGCCGGATTCTCTCGAGCGAGTGGCCTACACTGGGGGCTTACACCAGGGCACGCTTCTCTCCCCCGTGGCTGCATTGGGATTCCCCGGTTTTCTGCTGGCCTTCGCCCGCGGCATCGGTACCATGATTCGGCAGATGGCTCCTGATGTTGTGCATGCGCACTGGTGGTTTCCTGGAGGCTGGCTCGCCAGCCGGGTCAATGTTCCGTATCTGGTTACCTGCCATGGATCGGACGTACGGCTGCTCGCGCGTGGCGGCCTGGTGCGCCTGGTCGCCAGAAGGGTGCTCGGTGGGGCTGCCAAGGTCACTGCCGTCTCCCAGTTTCTCGCCCGCGACATGGAGCGATTTATTCCCGCGGTTCAGGAGGCGATCGTAACTCCGATGCCGGTGGACGTTCACCAATTCTTCGATGGCCTACGCAGCGCCAAAGCAGAACCGCCGCGCATCCTGTATGCAGGGAATCTGCTGCCCTCCAAAGGTGTCGACCTTCTTCTTGGTGCTGCCGCCGAGCTTACCCGCCGTGATGTGAAGTACCAGCTCAAGATCCTGGGCCAGGGGCCGGCCCAAAAATCACTGCAATCACTCGCTGAAAGTCTGGGAATCGGCCCTCAGGTGACTTGGTCGCCGTTTGTACCCCAGACCCAGATGCCCTGCGAATACGGCGCTAGCACGATCACCGTGCTTCCTACTCGGGGGCAAGCGGAAGGCTTGGGCCTGACGTTGGTCGAGGCGCTCCTAGCGGGCTCGGCGGTAGTGGGGACGCCAGCGGGGGGAATACCTGAGGTAGTTCGGCACGAGGAAACGGGCCTGCTTGCTCGGGTCGGCGATCCTGCGGACATGGCCGACCAGCTAGAGCGCCTGCTCACGGACCCGGAGCTGCGGATCCGGCTGAGCAGGGCAGGGAGGGAGTATGCGCTCCGCACCTACTCCCCAGACGTGACGGTAGAACGGTTTCTGGAGATCTATGGTGGCGTCGCTCATCGTTAGCCGGACACCTGAGCCACCGGCTGACTGGGAGCCCTTCGCCCGATCGCACGGCAGCTTCTACCACTTGCCGCAGTGGGTGGAGTGTCTGCGTGATATCTATCGGCTCCCACTGGAGTGTTACTCCGCGCGATCGGGCGGCGAGCTCCAGGGCATGCTTGCCGTCGCCGAGGTTCCACGTTTGCTCGGTCCTCGGCGGCTGGTCAGTCTTCCATTCAGCTATGCCGCGGGGCCGCTCGCATTGAATGCGGCTGCGGCTGATGCGCTGGCCGTCGCGGTGCGGGAGCGCGCTCGCGACCGCCGCCTGAGACGGGTGGAGCTCAAGTCCCGGGGTGAGTTCCCCCCGGCACCGGGGTTTCAACGGACCTCTCACTACGCGACCTATGAAGTGCCCACTGCCGATGGGAAGGCTGCGGTATGGGCTCGCTTGCACCCGGGGAGCACCCAGCGAAGCATCCGAAAGGGTCAAAAGGCCGGCATCGTGGTTCGCCGCGGTGACAGCGCCGCGGACTGGCTGGTCATGGCAGAGTTGGAGGAGCGGACCGCGCATTCTCATGGCGTGCCTGCGCCCCCCCGACGGTTTTTTCTCGAGGGCGGCCGTAAACTTCAGGCCAAGGGTTTGGCAGACGTCTATTTGGCGTTTACCTCCAGTGGGGTCGCCGCCGCGGCGATTACAGTGTGGAAAGGGCCTCGCGCCTGGATCTATGGCTTTGGGGCGTCCGACCCGGCGCAACTGGAGCAGCGGCCGAATCACGTTTTACTCTGGACCGCAATCCAGGAGGCGATGGCGGCCGGTTGTGCGTTCGATCTGGGGCGCGTTGCACCGGAGCAAAGTGGACTGTTGGAATTCAAGCGACGCTGGGGTGGACAGGCTATACCGCTGGCCTATGATTACTGGCCGAAACCCGCCGGGCTCAATGTGGCCGCGCGGGACCGGGGTGCGCTGTCCAAAATGGCTGCCGTCTGGTCGCGCCTGCCCCCCGGCGCGGCGCGTCTCGGTGCCGTCCTTTACCGCTATCTCGGGTGAGCGCGTGAGCTTCGCGTGGCGGCTCCGGAAAAAGATCCTGAAGCGATGGGCGCGGAACGCCTTCTTTCCCGGATCCCGGGTCAAGATGCTCCGGCTGTGTGGTTTCAGCATCGGCAATGATGTCTACATCGCGGACGATCTGATCATCGTTGAAGAGCTGGCGGAGCGAGGGAACGTGGTTATCGGCGACCGGGTGAGCATCGCTCCCAGGGTCACCCTGGTGACTTCGTCGCATCCGAATCACTCGAGCATTCGCGGCTTCGCGCCGGTTGCACGGGGACCGATCGTCATCGAGTCCGATGCTTGGCTTGGTGCTGGCTGTGTCATCCTTCCTGGGGTGCGAATCGGTCGTGGCGCCGTCGTAGGGGCCAATAGCGTGGTCTCCAGTGATGTTCCGCCGCTTCACGTCGTCGCCGGTCAGCCCGCTCGCACAGTGCGCGAGCTTGTCCCCGACGCTAACTGGCAATGATCCGCGTCGAGATCGACCAGAATCAGCTTCCACCGGCCGAGCGCTACGGCCTGGAGGTCTTGCTCGATCTCTCGCGTCTCCTCGTCGTGGAGCAAGCTGAATGCGATCTGGTCCGCCTTATCCGATTCGATCGCGCCTCTGCTGGATCTGCTGCCGCCGATCTCAGCCCCCATGCCGCACTGGAACGCGGGGAAGGGGAGGTTCGGCTGACATCCGCGGCGTTGCGCGGCCTGGCCGATGTTGCCGGGGGCGGTCTGGAGCAGCGCTCACGAGCGAGAGATCGTCACGGCCGGGTGCCGGCTACCGAAAATCCGCTGGTTGCGGCGGGGCAGAGCCGACAGCCGGTGGTATCGAAACTCGCGGTGGAGCTTCGGCGAGCGGTGCTGGCCGTAGCGGGGCGGCGCCCGGTGCGCTCGCTCGCCCCGTGGCCGGATGGACATCGCTGGGCCGTGCTGGTATCGCACGACCTCGACGTGGTGGACTGGTGGGGGCTGGTTCCGATCCTGCGGATTGCCCAGCTCGGCCTGAAGGGATCCTGGGACCTCGTTGCCCGGGTCGCGCGAGCGGCAGTGCGAAACGCCGGCCGGGATCCTGTCGCGCGAGGTGTGCACGCTGTGCTCCAGCTTGAGGCTCATCACGGGATCCGGGCTACCTGGTTCATCATCTGCGCTCCCCCGACGCTCAGATCAATGGCGGCCGTGGACTCCACCTACCGACCCGACGGACCCGCTGCGCGGCGAATCCTCTCCGCCCTTACCCAGGCAGGTCACGAAATTGGCTTGCATGGAAGCTTCGCCACCGCTGACGACGCGGGGCGGTTGGCCGAGCAGCGCCGCACCCTCGCCCGATTGACCAACACACCGGTGACAGGCGTGAGGCAGCATTTCCTCCGGATGCAACCGGGCCGAACGCAAGAGCATATGGTAGAAGCGGGCTTCGATTACGACTCCACTTGGGGTTTCGCGGATAGAAATGGATTCCGACTAGGTGTTGCCGACGTGGTTCCGGCCTGGAACGCCGCCAGAGAAGCGGTGCTGCCACTGGACCTGCTGCCGTTGGTCTGGATGGATCGCGCCCTCAGCAAATACGCCGGCATCGAAGAGCCCGGGCGCTGGATCGAGGATGCCCGGGAGCTGGTGCGCGAATGCAAAGCGGTAGAGGGTGCGTGGGTGGGATTGTGGCATCCGAATACTATGGAAGCTCTGGGATTTCCCGGAGCCGAACCCGCCTTTGTCAGTCTGCTTCAGGCGCTCGCCGACGACCGTCCTTACTTCGGGACTGGCCAGAAGCTGGTCCAGTGGCGCCGCTTTCGTCGCTCGGTCAGGGCAGCGCGCGTGACCGCCGACGGCAGAGTCCTCCTGACCACGACCGCAGGTCATCGTACGATGATTGCGCTGGAGGACGAATCCGGCGCCACGACCCAAGTGCAGGTGCAATCGGGCCGGACCGGTGGTGCAGCGTAAAATCTGGAAGCTCTTACAGTTCGCGGTGGGCGTGCTGCTCGTTGCCCTCGCTGTCCGCTCGATCGCATCCAACTGGCAGAGCCTGCGAGCGCAACCGATCGATTGGCAGATCTCGCCGGGAACGATCCTCGCCAGTGTGCTGGTGGTCTTCACCGCTTACGCGGTGCTGATCGAAGCCTGGCGCCGGGTTGTGCTCAGCATGGGAGAGCGGCTGCCGTTCTTTACCGCGGTCCGGATCTGGTTTCTCGCGAGTCTCGGCAAGTACATCCCAGGAAAGGTCTGGGCGGTAGCGGGCGCAGCAGTGTTGGCTAAACGGGCCGGGGTGGATCCGTCGGTGGCTGTCGCCGGCGCGCTGGTACTGCAGGCGCTCGCCCTGGCCAGCGGCGCCGCAGCGGTTGCTCTTACGGCGCGGGAGGCATTTCAAGCAATGGGTCCGGCTGCGCTCCCAATTGCCGCCGTCCTCCTCGGTATCTCCGCCGCCGGCCTCATAGCTCTAGGCTCCCAGCGGTTTCTGGATCGCTTGTCTCGACTGCTCCCCAGCTCGTTGCCCCGGGTCCGGGCGGTGAGTGCGGGTGTTCTCACCATGGCGTTTGCCGCCAACCTGTTGGCGTGGGCCCTCTACGGTTTGGCGCTTGTGCTGCTCGCGCAGGGGGTCCTGCCCGGGATCAGATTGAGTCTGCCCAAGGCTATTGGGGTATTCACCTGCTCATATCTGGCAGGGTTCATCGCCCTATTCGCACCCGGTGGTCTGGGCCCCCGCGAGTCGGTCTTCTTACTCCTGCTCGCCGGAAACATCGGCCTCAAGCCGGCAGCCGGGTTGGCCCTTGCCAGCAGACTTCTGCTTACCGGGACCGAAATACTCCCGGCGGTGCCACTCCTGTTCCGGCGGGGCGCCCCTAATTCTCCGCCGTCAGTTCGGGAGGCCTGAGTGGACGACCGGCAGTCCGCCGAGCTCGATCAGCTGCCCCGCTGGGCTCCATTCGTAGTTATGGCTGGGCTCACGCTGCTGGTTTTTCGGCAGTACCTGCTCAGCGGGCCGGGCGAGATGCTGCTGGGGCAGGACACCATCGCCGCGGGCATCATGTTCCGCAAGTTCTTCGTGGAGCACATGCGGGCTTTGGGCCGACTGCCGCTCTGGAATCCTTACCTGTTCGGAGGGGTGCCAACCATTGAAGCGGGAAGCGGAGACATCCTTTATCCGACCTCGCTGCTGCTTTTCATTCTGCCGCTGACCAGTGCATTAGCGTGGAAGCTGATCCTTCATGTCTATGTTGCCGGCGTCTTCATGTACCTCGCCGCCCGTGCACTCGGGGTTCGACGCTACGTAGCGCTCTTTGCCGGCTCGGCGTACCTCCTCTCCGCCAATCTCGTGAGCCTGGTATGGGGCGGGCAGGATGGAAAAATGTACGTCACGGCGCTGTTTCCCGGGGCATTATGGCTCTTGATAACCGCCATTGACCGCCGCTCCTGGATCCGATTTCTCTGGCTGGGCGTCGTCGCCGGCCTCATGGTCATCGCCCATCCGCAGCTGGCCTATTACGCGTACCTCGCGCTCGCCGCGTACGCCATCGGCAGCCTTTGGAGCCGGCGCCACGACGGTGGAGGCTTACTCGCGAGCCGTCTCGCCGGTGGCATGCTGGCGGTACTGGTTGCGATCGGGGTGTCGGCCGTCGTTCTCCTTCCGATGTATCGCTACCTCCGTGACGATTCTCCGCGGGCCGGTCCAGGCCGCGGCTTGGACTACTCAGCCAGCTGGTCGCTTCATGCCGAGGAGGTCGTCTCCCTCTTCATCCCGGAGTTTTCCGGAACCGATGCGCAGTCCGAGACGTACTGGGGAAAGAACCCGTTCAAGCACAACTCGGAGTATGGCGGTGCGCTCGTCGTTGTGCTGGGGTTGGCCGCACTCGTCGGCCTCAAAGGTGATCGCCGCCGCTGGGGACTCGGATGCATGGCGGGTATTGCGCTCCTGTACGCCGTGGGCTCGGGAACGCCATTCTTTCGCTTGGTGTATGCCGTGGTGCCGGGAGTTAGGAACTTCCGAGCACCCAGCCTGGCAACCTTCGTCGCCATCGCGGCTTTTACCTTGCTCGCGGCGCTGCTACTCGAGAGGGCCCTGGCTGAAGGTGACCCCCGAGCCCGTCGGACGGCGACCACGGCGCTGCTGATTGGGGTCGGATTCGCGCTCCTGATCGCGGCAGTCGGACTGGGAGGTGGATCGGCGTTCTATGACGCGTGGGGCTCCATCTTTGGTCGACCACCGATAGACCGGGGAGGAGCATTTGCGGCCAACCTGCCCAGACTCGCCGGCGGAGCTCTGCTGGTCAGTTTGTTTTGTACGTTGGCGTGGGTGGCATTTTACCTCTGGAGTAAGGGAACGCTGCGGGCCTGGCACGTCGCGGTCGTTCTGACCGGCCTCACGGCACTCGATCTTCTGCACGTTGACAGTCGTTTCATTCAGATCATCCGATATGACGAGGTTTTTCCGGAGGATCCGGGTATCGACGCGCTCCGCCAGCGACTAGCGCCCGGCGAGCGCGTACTCAGCGTGGGAGTTTACCGAGAGGGCTTCCTGGCGACGTATGGCGTGCCGGAGGTGTTCGGGTACCATGGAAACCAGCTTCGCTGGTACAACTCGCTCAGCCGCTTCGATGTCCGACAGGCAGCTGAGAACACAGGGAACAGCAATGAGCTGCAGCAATACTGGCTCACGTTCCTGAACAGCGGCGCGCTACGCGCACTGGCCGCGCGATACGTGCTGCTTCCAGGGCAAGTGGAGCTACCGGGATTCCGTTTGCTCGGCTCCGATCAGCGGATTGCGGTCTACGTCAACGATGCCGCCGCCCCGGGCGCCGCGGTCGTTCCTGAGCTTCAAGTCGAGCCCGACTCCGCGCGGCGGATTGCGTTGCTCTGGTCCCCCACGTTCGACCCGGCCAAAACGACAATCGTGGAGCAACCAGTGCTCTCAGTCGGGCAAGCTGGGGGAACTGGAACCGCCCTGATTGACGGCAATGGAGACGATACGCTCGCGATTCGAGTTCACTCCAGCGGTCCGGCACTCCTGGCGATCAGCCGTACCTACCATCCCTCCTGGACAGCCGAGCTGGATGGAGTCGCGGTACCGGTGCTCCGAGCCAATCACGCACTTATGGCAGTGCCGCTGGCTCGTGGAGGGGACCACCGGGTGGTCATGCGTTACCGGCCGAAAATCGTGGCTCTGGCAGCAGCAATCAGCGCCGCAACCTGGGCCATTGTCCTTCTGGCGACCGTCGGCGCCGTTGCACTCAGTCTTCGTCAACGACGTGGCTGAACGCCTTCTCGTTGTCGTCCCCACTTATAACGAGCGGGTCAATCTCCCGCTCGTCGTCCCGGCCATTCTCAGTCAGGATCCCCGAATTGAAGTGCTGGTCGTGGACGATAACTCGCCTGACGGCACCGGTCAGCTGGCGGACGAGCTCGCGGCGTCCACGCCACGCATCCATGTCCTTCATCGTCCCGGAAAGTCGGGATTGGGGAAAGCCTATATCGCCGGTTTTCGGTGGGCGCTTGATCGCGGATACGATTTAATCTTCGAGATGGATGCGGACTTTTCCCACGATCCCAAGTTTCTGGGTGACTTCGTGAGAGCCGCCCGCGACGCCGACGTGGTCATCGGGTCGCGATACCGGACCGGCGTGAATGTCATCAATTGGCCGATCTCTCGTCTGCTTCTATCAATCGGCGCGAATCAGTATGCCCGATGGATCACCGGCCTGCCCCTGGCCGATTCGACTGGGGGGTTCAAGTGTTTTCGGAGGGAAGTGTTGGAAGCGATCGATTTCGAGAAGGTTCGCTCCAACGGCTACGCCTTCCAGATAGAGATGAGTTTTCGCGCGTGGAAGCAAGGATTCCGCCTGGTTGAGATTCCGATCGTCTTTACCGACCGGGTGGAAGGGCAGAGCAAGATGAATAAGCGAATCGTCCGGGAGGCGATCTGGATGGTATGGTGGCTGCGACTTCAGGCCATGGTCCGGCGGTTGTGAGCAGCCTCCAGTTTTATAAGATGACCGGATCGGGCAATGACTTTGTGGTGCTCGATGGTCGATCAACCGCGCCAGAACACTGGACCGCCGCCGAGGTGAGGGCCATGTGCGATCGGCGGAACGGCGTCGGGGCCGATGGTCTGGTGATCCTGACCCCGGTCGATGCGGGCGTGGTAGGCATGAGGTACTGGAATTCAGATGGGTCTCGGGGTGCGATGTGTGGCAATGCAGCGCTCTGTTCGGGGCGACTGGCCGTGGCGCTGGAGATGGCATCCCCCGGCGAGTTCTGTCTCCTGACCGATTCAGGGGCTGTCCGGGTCCGGACGCTTGTGCAAAGTGATCGGGCGGAGATCAACCTCCCGGATTTCCCGGTCCCCGTAGACCAGCCCCTCCAGCTTACCCATCTCCAGGGTGAGCGCTGGATGTCATTCCTGACCGTAGGTGTGCCGCATCTCGTCGTCCGCGTGGACGATCTCCAGCAGGTGGACGTGGCGAGCCGGGGGAGGGCGCTGCGCTTCGATCCGGCGCTCGGCCCCGAAGGTGCCAACGTAAACTTCATCAGCCCGGCCCAGGACCCGGAGGCGCCCTGGGGGATTCGCACCTATGAGCGCGGTGTGGAGGGCGAGACGTTGGCATGCGGGACCGGAACCGTTGCGGCGGCGATGGTCCTAGCCTCCCGGGGGGAGGCTCAGTTGCCGCTGGTCCTTCGCAGCAGGGGAGGGTTGAGCCTGACCGTTCGCGGAGACCTTCGCGACTCATCTGCGTCGAATGTATGGCTAGGTGGCGAAGGGCGGCTGGTGTTTAGGGGCTTGTGGGAAAGCCGTAGTCTTCTGCGGGACAATCAGTTACCAACATAGGGCCGGGGAGGGCACCACTTCTCCACAGATTTCCACGTGCGTACTTAACATAACATATCTTATACGACACTCTCCTGAGGCGCGTCAAAAGGGGCGTCGCTGCAGCCGACGCCCCTTCATCGCTATCTGGGATCCGCCCTGTTGCTACATCTTGCCCGCCGTCAGCTCGGCCAGCCGAACTTGCGCCTCGGTGAAGCTCGGAGCGTCGGGATACTTCTGAAGAACCGTCCGATACGTCTTCGCTGCTTCTTCCGTGTGCCCAGCCTCGACCTGGGCGCGCCCCGTATCCACCAGGTACGCCGCCTTGAGGTACGGCAGTTCGGCGGCATTGGCGGCCGCCATATAGGCATTTGCCGCATCGGCCCATCGCTTGGCGTTCTCCAGCGCCGCGCCGAGGAGCCCGTTCGCCGGTGCTACATACTTAGCTGGTGGCTTGGAGGCTAAGAACTCGCGAAGCCCAACGACTGCCAGTTCGCTCTGGCCGTTCACCATCCGAACCTGGTTTAGGGTGATCACCGCCTCATGGGCGGCGTCGGTTCCCTTGTAGGTCGTAATCAACTTTTGAAGCTCGCTCGAAGCCAACGGCAGGTTTCCAGCTTCCGCCGAGGCTCGAGCCTGGTTCAGGCTCCTAGCGGCAAACTCCTCTTTACGCTTCCCACTTGCGAGCACGAACCACGCGATGATTGCTAAAGCCGCCACGGCGATCGCCGCGACAATCAGGGGTCGCTGACGCCGGCGATACCATGGTGGCCCCACGGGCGTCACCGGGGCCTGTTCTCTGCTCTTTGCTTCCACCGTCGTTGCCATCGAGGTCCTGAGTTAAGGCATCATTCTGGAGCCGCCGCCGATGCCCCCGGCGTGACTCGAACACGCGGCCAACAGTTTAGGAAACTGCTGCTCTATCCATCTGAGCTACGGGGGCAAGTTGCTACAGTATAACCTCTTCGGTGATTCTTCTCATGTTTTACTCGAAGCAGTTGTGGCAGCGCAGGTTCCGCGACACCACCAAAACGGCTAGGGAGGCTGCGAGCGTGGCGGGTATGCTAACCGGGTGGACCAGCTTCCGAAAGCCGGTCACCGCCCCTTCCCCCTCGTGAAAGCGCGAAAATAAAGCGCGAAAATACAGCACATTGACGGACCCCGAACCCGGGAGTACTCTCGGGTAACACCCACATGCCTCGAGAGTCAGGCCTTTCAGCAGCGACTTCACATGGTTGAATACGCGCTCATCCTGGCCCATAACGCTACCAGCCTCGTTCCTCAGAATCTGATGTCTTGGGTCTCACAGGTGCGTTGGGAATCGCTCGGCTACGCCGCGCTCGGACTCGTCGCTCTTCGCGTAGCCATCTGGGCATTCCGTCCCACCCACTGACTTCCTCTAAAAATAGACAACGCCCGCCGGTACGGCTGGCGAGCGTTCCGAGAAGAACTTCCCGCTTCCAACGCGTCTAGTGCTTCCGTAGCGTGCTATCGGCTGGAGTCAGCTGGTCTGCTGTCCACGACTCCAGTTGGTAGGCCTCGCCGACTGTCGCACCAGCTGTTCCAGGGTTTACTCGGACCCATATGCCGGTGGCGATCGAGTCGAACACGAGACTGAGTACCGGGCTGCCCTGACGATCGAGCAGCCGTGCCGTCCGCCGAGCTTTGGCACCACGAAGCGACTCTTGCTGTGCCTTATCGCCGAAGCCACTCGCCTTCACTTGCCGATAGGACGAGAGCAGCTCGGCCACCCTCGCCGAATCGGCCGGAGCGCCGGACGCAAACGCCCACTTCGTTCCCTGACGGCGCAGCGAGTACGACCTGCCGCCACGGCTGATCTGAATTCTGGCGACGCTATCCGGAGTGACTTCTGCAATCGTATGATTGCGCCAATCCTGACTCGACCGATTCAGTGCAGTCGCAAGTGTGCTGCGTAGCAGGTATACCTCCTGCGCCCCTGCCCGCCTCAGGTAAATGCCGTCAGTCTCGACGGTCTGTTTTCCAGCAATCAGCTCGCTGAGGGGACGGCCGTGGCTGATGAGTCGAACTCGGCGCCCGCTGTCGTCGCTCACCCGGAGGCGAGCGTGTGAGGACGAACTCTTGGCCACAAGTTCGGGAGTCTGCTCGGTGTCGGCCAATCCTTTGAGCAACTCCGACACAGCCTGAGGATCGGTCGGATGGCCATTCACCTGCCACCCAGCAGCTCCTCGCATGCGTACCAGAATGGCAGTGTCATTAGGACCGGTGATGGCGATAGTGTCGATCGCCGCCGTGTCCAGCTTGGGCAGGAGGTTCGCCAAATCGGTCTTCTCTTCCGTGCGCTTACTGGCGAGCGCCACCGCTCCCCAAAGGAGCAGCACCGCGATGAGAACTGCCGCCAGCCGGAGCAGTTGTTTGGAGCTCATGCTGCCCTCGGCTCGGCCGGGATCAACGGACGGTAGGGCTCCCGGGTCTTGCGCCGGCGCCGAGCGAGTCGGACCAACCCGGCTGCCGCTACCAGTAGTGGAACGCCGATGACGTTGACGTATTTGACGCCTTCACGAGCCAGGTTGCTGGTGAAGACCAACTGCGGCGGTCGCCGATCCTTGGCCCGTATTGAGATGAGCGCCTCGTCCTGAGCCAACCAGTCTACCGCGTTGGCAGCCAGCGCGATGTTCTCCGGCGCTCCCCTCGCGCTTCGATCGCTCGCAAAGGTCGCGTCCCCGATCACGACCACTCGGCCGGCGCTCGTCCGATCTTTGGCAGCCTTACGGGCCTCTCCCTGTACCGCCAATAAGCGCACCTTGAGGTCGGTCTGAGGAAAGTCGCGGTTGGGGTCGATCATTGTCTCGCCGGTCGAACTGCCTCCGGCGCGAGACGTAGTAAACAGTGGCGTAATCGTTCGGTTGGCTGCCCCGGTGGTGTCGATGCTGCTTGCCCAAGTGAAGACTGCTTCGCCGATCTCCTTATTGATGACCGACTTTCCAGTGCTCCCGCCCCGTACGAAGAACGGGTATAACCGCAACACCCGTCCGCCCTGGCTCGGCACCGGTACGATCTCACTGGCTTGCAGATCGTACACCATGTCACTCCCAATCGAGATCCCGAATCTTTGTAGTGCCGGATTCCACCCGACTGGCTTGGGCATGGCCATGGGGATCTGGGGTGAGAGCTCCATCCCACTTGCCAGCACCAGAGCGCTTCCTCCCCGGTCAAAGAAGCGATTCAGCCGGCTGAGCTGAGCAGCCGGAAGCGAATCAGGATTCCCTGCCAGCACCAGAACCGTGATGTCGCTGGCAACTTGACCGGTATCGCCCAGCGAGATGCCACGCACCTCGTACCCTTTAGTCAACTGATCCCGCAGCGCTTCGAATCCTGCCTCTGGCTGCTTTACCTCACTGACCAGTCCCACAACCGGCTTCTTCGTTCGGGTCAACGAGCGGATAGAAGATGCGAGACGATACTCGAGGTCCTCGGTTTGGGAGACGAAGGGAATGACGTCGTTGCCATCCGCGTGCTGGATGGCGATGCCCAGAAAGCCCTCCTTCACCTGCAGCTCGGATTGACCGATGACGTTGAACTGGACCGGTTGGATGCCAAGAGATTGGGCATCTCGCCGGACTGCATCGTTCTCCGCCGGGTCCCGCTGTACAATGCGCACTTTGCCCCCGCTCGCCGCCTTTAGGTCGTGGAGGAGATCATCCACATCCCGCTTCAGCAGCGCCGCTTCGGTGGGGAGTTCTTTGGACGCGAAGAGTTTGATGGTGACAATATCATCGAGGTCGTGAACGATCTGCTCTGTAGCCGGTGACAGGGTGTAGGCGTGGCCCGGAGTGAGATCGAGTCGGCCACGGATGTAGCTGCCCAGGAGGTTGATCACGACCAGTGTCGCCGCGAGGAGACCGACGCCGAGTCGGAGGCGGCGGGAGGCACCGCCGCCAGGAGCAAGCTTCCGCCTTACCAGCGAACCATAGGCGAAGGCGAGGAAGACACCTGCCAAAGAAACGAAGTAAATCGCATCGCGCAGATCGATGACTCCGCGGCTGATGCTGTCGAAATGTGACAGCACTCCCAGCCGGGCCGCGATAGCGCCGAGGTTTGGGGGGAGCCCGACGATCAGTGGGTCGAGCCCGAAGAGAATCAGCACGAACATCACCATCACCGAGATGATGAACGCAGTCATCTGGCTGGATGCAATGCTCGAGGCCCACAGGCCGACGCCGGCCAGACCTGCCGCCAGCAGCGCGGACCCTACGTACTGGGCCACGATCGGACCCCATTGGAGGTGCGCCCCGACGCTCAGCGCCAGCGGGATTGGAAGAGTGAGGGCCAGTGCGAGCCACAGAAACAACACGCTGCCCAGGTATTTACCTGCCAGCAGCTCGAGCTCGGTTACTGGCTGGGCGAGGACCACCTCCAGCACGCCGTTCCGGGTGTCTTCGGCGACGGTGCGCATGGTGACCGCCGGCACAAAAAAGAGCAGCACCCACGGCAGCAGGTCGAGCATCGGCCGTAGACTGGCTGCCCCTCCGATATATGCCTGGCGGAAGAAGAGAAACGCGTTGATACCGAGGAAAACCACCAGCAGGACATATGCGGTGGGATGATCGAAAAGGGCTTTGAGCTCGCGGAGGGCCACCGTCCAGATTCGCCTCATACGGCCTCTCCGGCGGTGAGCTGGCGGAAGAGGTCTTCCAGACTTCCCTGCTCCTGGTGCAGATCGTAGAGGATCCAGCCTTCGGATTTGGCCAATTCGAAAATGCGGGGCCGGACGTCCTCGACTCCAGCCGTGACACTCAGCTTGATTCGGCCGTTGCTCGCTTCCTGCCGCTCCACGTTCAGGACCCCCTCCAGAGTAGCCAACCGGTTCTCCACCTGATTGCCGCTCACCTCGACGCTGACCCGGACTCCCGCCGTGGCCCGACCCACGAGGCTATCGACCGCCCCATCGGCTACGATCTTTCCCTGATTTATGATGAGCAGTCGAGAGCAGGTGAACTGCACTTCGGGCAGGACGTGAGTCGATAGCACCACCGTTCGCTCACGGCCCAAGTCACTGATGAGCCGGCGAATCTCCACCCGCTGGTTCGGATCCAGGCCTTCCGTCGGTTCGTCCAGAACTAATAAGTCCGGCCGATGCAGGATAGCGGCAGCAAGGCCCACTCGCTGTCGAAAGCCCTTGGACAGCTCGCTGATCGGCCGGTTAAACACGGATTCGATCCCGGTCGCGGCCACCGCCTCGTCGATGGCACCGTCGCGCTCCTTGCCCTGGAGGTCCCGCAGCCGGGCGACAAATTCGAGGTACTCCGAGACCAGCATCTCGACGTAGAGGGGATTGTTCTCCGGCAGGAAGCCGATCCGGCGCTTAGCGTCCCGCCCAGCTTGATCCAGAGCAATCCCATCCAGGCGGATTTGCCCCGCATCGGGCTCGAAGTACTGGGTGATCATCCGCATGGTAGTGGACTTCCCCGCCCCGTTGGGGCCCAGAAAGCCCACCACCTGCCCCCGATCGACGGTAAAAGTGACGTCGTCGACGGCGGGTACACCATTGAAGCGCTTGGTTACGCGCTCGAGGGTAAGAAGCGACATAGCCAGTCAATGCTTAGGGAGGTCAAGTCGTCGCGGAAGATTTTAGAAAGGTAGGCGGACGGCTTCAAGGGTCCCGATCAACGAGGCGTAACCACGTGACAAAGGGCGCCGGTCAGCCGTTCCCGGCCCATCAGAGCGGTGATTTCCAGCAGGAAGCTCCACCCGACCAGTTCCGCGCCGAGACTCAAAACCAACTGGCCCGCTGCCCGAGCGGTACCGCCGGTGGCGAGGACGTCGTCCACAACCAGTACTCGATCGCCGCGTTCCAGCGCATCTCGGTGGGCCTCGAGTGCATCGCTGCCGTATTCCAGATCGTACGTTTCGGTCGCCCGCTCCCACGGCAGCTTCCCCGGCTTTCGCGCCGGCACGAACCCGGCTCCGAGATAGGTCGCCACCGCTCCACCTAGGATGAAGCCCCGGGCTTCGATCCCCAGGACATGGGTAACCCCTGCGTCGGCAAACGGTCGGCTCATCTCGGCGACAACTTCCCGCAACAGGTCGCCGTCTCGCAATACCGGAGTGATATCCTGGAACAGTATCCCTGGCTTGGGGTAATCCGGGATTGCCCGAAGAGTTCGCTGAACCTGGGAGGCTACGGCAGTCATGATTGACAGGGTTGCAGGCTAAATGATGTCGAAGCTATTGCCCCGCGTCACCGCGCCGGGCTCGGATGAGCGCTCCAGCCCCTCGACCTGCGCATTCGCCGGGCCGGCGCGGAGTAATCGCTCCAACGCAGGCAGCGCGTCGTCTGGTCCACTGACTACGACCTCCACCCGGCCATCGGGAAGGTTTCTGGCATAGCCTGCCAGCCCGAGCGCCCTGGCGTGACGGGCCACGAACCAGCGGAAGCCGACCCCCTGTACTAAGCCCGACACCAAGAAACGAGTGCTCACGCCGGCCGGCGTCTCCGGCCTCGCAACACTTCGACGGCGATGGGAGTTACTGACATCGCAATGATGGCCAGAATAACCAGGCTGAAATTTTCTCGAACTGTCGGAATGTTGCCGAAGAAATACCCGCCGAGCACGAACAAGCCGACCCAGAGAGCCGCACCGGCCACGTTGTAGCCGATGAACTTGCCGTAGCTCATCGCGCCGACGCCTGCAACAAAGGGCGCGAAGGTACGGATGATCGGGATGAATCGTGCCAGAATGATGGTCTTTCCCCCATGCTTCTCATAAAACGCGTGGGTGCGATCGAGGTACTCCTGGCGAAGGAATCGCACATTCCCGCTGAAGGCGCGGGGGCCGATGTACGAACCGATCCAATAGTTCACCGTATCGCCTATCACAGCGGCAATGAAAAGAAGAACCAATATCCATGGTAGATCCAGAGCGCCCAGGGCGGCGAAGGTCCCCGCTGCGAACAGGAGCGAGTCTCCCGGTAGGAAAGGAGTGACGACCAACCCCGTCTCACAGAACACGATGAGAAACAGGATGAGGTGAGTCCAAGTGCCATACTGGGAGATCACCTCTCTGAGGTGCTCGTCCAGGTGGAGAAAGATGTCTATGAGGTTGCGCAGTGACTCCACCTGTGAGACTCTCCCGGGTTAATCCTGTTGGAACCCAAATTCCCCTACTAGCGGCACAAAGCGCACGTCCCCGATCGTGCTGGTTCGGATGCCGTCGCCGACCCGCTCCACCAAGGTGAGCGTCTGGGCTTCACGGTCGCCGAGGGGGATCACCATCCGTCCCCCCGGTGCGAGCTGGTCCACCAGGGGGGCGGGAATGTCGGGCGATGCAGCTGACACCAGGATCGCATCGTACGGGGCAAAGGGCCGCCACCCTAGCGTGCCGTCCCCTACCAACACTGTCACGTTCCGGATGCCCGAAGCGGCGAGTGTTGCCTTTGCGCTTTGGGCCAATTGCGGCACCCGCTCGACGCTGAACACCATGCTCGCGAGCAGGCCGAGAAGCGCCGTCTGGTACCCCGAGCCGGTCCCGATCTCGAGGACCTTTTCCTTCCCGGTAAGCCCGATCAGCTCCAAGTATCGGGCCTGCACGTACGGCTGCGAGATCGTTTGACCACTCCCGATCGGCAGCGCGACGTCGTCATACGCCCGGTGCCGGACGCTTTCGGGAACGAACAGATGCCGCGGAACCATTCGAATGGCGCGCAACACTGCCAGGTCACGCACGCCTTTGCGCTGGAGGACTTCCACCAGCTGGCTGCGATAGCCGCCGAAGCTATCGCCCTCCCCTACCCCTCCAGCGACCATCCGCGCACCGTTTCCAGAAGCGAGTAATTGGTGAGATCCATGTGCAGCGGAGTGACGGAGATATATCCCTCCGCCACGGCCAGATGATCGGAGTTCTCACCTCCGGTCCAAGTAATAGTACCGCCTCCAATCCAGTAAATCTCCCGTCCCCAGGGATCCTTCATACGGGTAAGCGATTCGGAGAAGTAGCGGCTACCCAGCTTCGTGACCTGAATTCCTCGCACCTCGGAGGCCGGGATTCGCGGCAGATTGATGTTGAGCAGCATCTGCTCGGGAAAATCCCGAACCTCCGTGATTCGGCGGACCAGCTCCAGCAACAGGGGTCGATAGGTCGCCATCGTCTCGGGCTGGTTTCCGGCGAACGAGATCCCGATACCTGGCACACCCAGGGTCACCGCTTCCATAGCGGCCGCCACCGTGCCCGAATACAGCACGTCCTCCCCCATGTTCGGACCGTGATTGACCCCGGAAAACACGAAGTCTGGGCGCGTCGGCATGAGCGCCTGAAGTGCAAGCATGACACAGTCTGTGGGTGTCCCATCAATCTGCCAACCACCATCCGGCCGGCGCGTCGGACGAAGCGGGCGGTGCAGTGTGAGCGAATGGGAGGTGCCGCTCTGCTCTCGATCGGGGGCCACCACGGTGACGTTCCCGACCTCCCGGCACACATCGGCCAGCAGCGCGAGGCCGGGCGCCAGGACGCCGTCGTCGTTACTCACCAGGATGTTCATCGCCGAGAAAGACACCCGCGGGAGCGGGGAAAGCTGAACCGTGAGCCGGTATGGGAAGGTCCAACCACAGTTTACGGTTCACCGTTTACGGTCTTCGGCGGAGGCGGCGCCTTCCCGTCGAGAATCCCCAGCACGCTTTCGACAGTTCCGCGAAGCTCGCTCACCATCTCGGCCTCGAATGCGCGGTGGGCCGATGTCCGGAGCTCACCGGTCCGGCGGTAGTGATCGATACGCTGGCGGGCTCCGTCGATGGTGAACTTCTCGGTGTACAGCAAGTGCTTCACCAACATGATCAGTTCCACCTCACGTCCCTTGTACACCCGGTTGCCCGAGCGGTTCTTCGCTGGGTTGAGAAAGCGGAACTGACTCTCCCAGTAGCGGAGAACGTGGGGTTTGAGGTCGGTGAGGGCACAGACTTCACCGATGGAGTAGAACTCCTGTACCGGTCGTGGGCTGGTCGTGGTTGTCATCGCCACTGCTCCGACTTGAGTTCGCGTGCCATTAGCTCGGCGATCCCATCGCGAGCTGGTTTGCCATTGAACAACACGTCTCCCACTTTCTCGATGATGGGCAGCTCCACTCCCATTCTCGATCCGAGCGCCGCACCCGCCTTCGAAGTGTTCGCGCCTTCGGCGACACTGCGGTGTGCCGCGCGGAACTCTTCCAGCGTTTGTCCCTGGGCCAACGCCACACCCAGCGCGCGGTTCCGGCTGAGATCGCCGGTCGTCGTGAGAATCAGATCTCCCATCCCGGCGAGGCCGGCGAAAGTGAGCGGGCTCGCGCCCAAGGCGACCCCGAGACGGGTGATCTCCGCCAGTCCGCGGGTGATGAGTGCTGCCCGCGGATTGTGTCCCATGCCCAAGCCCTCCAAAATGCCCGCCGCGATGGCGATGACGTTTTTCAGCGCCCCAGCCAGCTCCACCCCCAGGACATCGTCATGGGTGTACACCCGAAATTTCGGAGTCGCAAAGAGCCGCTGTGCCTCGTGCGCATCGGCCGCCGTCCTGGCCGCGGCGACCACGAGGGTTGGTTGGCCCTGACATACCTCGACCGCAAAGCTGGGACCTGAGAGCGCGACGAAGCGGACTTCAGGAAGACACTCCGCCACCACCTCAGACATCAACGCGAGACTATCGGTTTCGATCCCCTTCGTCGCGCTCACCACGAGCGCCCCCGGCTTCACGCTCCCCCTGACCTGGCTGATCACCCTTCGTACCGCATGGCTTGGCGCTGCCGAGACGATCACCGGAGCGCCGGCGACGGCGGCTCGCGGATCGTTGCAGGCCTGAAGTCCCGTGGCCAGCCGGTAGCCGGGAAGAAATAGTGGATTCTCGTGTCGCCGGTTGATCGCGTCGACCACCTCCGGCTCATAGGCCCAGAGCTGAACCTCTTCTCCCTTTACGGCCAGCAGGTTGGCCAGGGTCGTGCCCCAGCTTCCAGCGCCGAGGACGGCGACCCGAGTCATCGAGGCGTTGGACTCGCGGCCCGCTTGCCAAAACGGTTCTCGGTTCCGTTGAGCAACCGTTGAATGTTCCTCCGGTGGAGGACGATAACCCCCGCAGCAACCAGGACGTCGATCCACAACAACTCTGGAGTATTCGGCTGCTCGAGAAGATAGACTGCGACTGGCAATACTGCCGCCGCGGCGATGCTGCCAAGAGACACGTAGCCGGTCACTCGCACCACCACCACCCACACCAGAGCAGCGACGCCCAACGCGAGGGGGGTGAGTCCTAGCATCACCCCTGCCGCGGTAGCGACTCCCTTGCCACCCTTGAACCCCACGAACACCGAGAACACATGGCCCAGAATGGCTGCCACGCCGCAGGCTACCGCGAACAGCTCGGAACGGGATGCTTGCGGGGCAAAGAGCAGAACCGGGACCGCTCCCTTTGCGATGTCGAAGAGCGCCACCGGCACAGCGTACTTCCAGCCGAGCACTCGATAGAGGTTGGTTGCGCCAAGATTCCCGCTGCCATGCTGGCGGAGGTCGATTCGAGCAATGGTGCGGCTGACAACATGACTGGTGGGAATGGCTCCAAGCAAATAGGAGGCAAGGAGCCAGCCCAGTTCCGCAGCCATCAGCGGCGTGATCCTTTGCTGGTGAACTTGAGGCGGAGGGGGGATCCGGGGAACGGCCAGGCCTGACGGAAGCCGTGCACGAGATAGCGTTGGTAAGACTCGGGCACCTCGTCCGGCCGATTACTCACGATCGCCAGAGTCGGGGGCGCGGTACCGATCTGAGAGGCATAGAGCAGCTTGACCTCTTCGCCCGGCTTTTGCGGCGGTGCATTCCGTTCCACCAGATCGGCCAGAACCTTATTCACTTCGGAAGTGGGTACCCGTTGCTCCCGGCCTTCGGCCACCTCGGTGATCAGATCGAGAATCTTCCGCACCCGCTGCCCAGTCATCGCGGATACATAGACAAAGGGGACGTAGCGCAGAAACGGTGCTTTCGCGATGAGAGCATCCTGTCCCTTCCGCGCGGTGTTCGCGTCCTTCTCCGTTACGAGGTCCCATTTGTTCACCACCACGATCAGCCCGGCTCCCCGATCCCAGGCCTCAGTTGCAATGCGAAGATCCTGGTTGTGCATGCCTAACGTCGCATCGACCACCAGCACGCAGACTTGCGCTCGCTCGATAGCGCGCTCCGTTCTGAGAGTGGAATAAAACTCCAGGTCATCTTCTACTTTAGCGCGGCGACGTAAGCCTGCGGTGTCAATGAAGTTGAGTACTTTACCTCGAAAGCGCAAGACAGAGTCAATTGCGTCCCGCGTGGTTCCCCCCTGAGGTGCGACCAGATGACGCTCCGCTCCCAGCAGGCGATTCACCAGGGAAGACTTCCCCACGTTGGGACGGCCCACTACCGCGACGCTAATGACTTCCTGGGCTTCTGCCGGATCGTACGGTGGCAGCCGTTCCACCACGGCATCGAGGAGATCGCCGCTGCCCTTGCCGATCGCAGCGCTCACCCCCAGCGGATCGCCGAAGCCCAGGGTATAAAACGCATACTGCTCGGTACTGTGCTCGAGGTTATCCAGCTTATTCACCGCAACCAGAATCGGTCTTCCGGCCTTCCGCAGCCGCTCAGCGATCGCCTGGTCGAGCGGGTGCACGCCTTCGCGTCCGTCCACCAGGAAGAGAATGACGTCGGATTCCGCGAGGGCAAACTCAACCTGCTTCTCGATTGCACGATCCATCGAATCATGGGAGCCGGGATTCAATCCGCCGGTATCAACCAGCCAGAAACGC
Source organism: Gemmatimonadota bacterium (assembly GCA_046726475.1). Classification (GTDB taxonomy): domain Bacteria; phylum Gemmatimonadota; class Gemmatimonadetes; order Gemmatimonadales; family GWC2-71-9; genus CAVVWJ01. Next base: position 48,698 of record JBKPAO010000034.1, read on the forward strand.
CGGCCTTGCCATTCGGCATCACCGAAGTGGCGATCGCGAGTTGTGCCGGGCCGCTCGGAGACGATTGCCGGCCTTCCGCCGAGAATACGGTTGAAGAGAGTGGATTTCCCGACGTTGGGCCGGCCGACAATCGCCACCGTCGGCTTGCTCATGCCGCGACCGGCTCTTCGAGCGCGTCGACAAAATCCTTCGACGGTCGAACTTCCATGGGTACGGATGCCTGAAGGAGCTCGAGCGACATGCCATCAATGAACAGACCCTCGTCATTGATGGACTCCCCGGGGAGCAGAGCGAGATCGAGATTCGAGCGCCCCCGCAGCGTCTGCTGGATTGCGGTTCCCGGCAAAAGTCCCGCCGTCGTGACGCTCGCCCCAAACAATGAGTTGACCACCGGTAAAAGCTCGAAGTGGCACCCGCTTCGGGCACCCAGCCGCGGCAGCACCATGGGCATGAGCTGAGCCATCGCTGTCCCGGTGATTACTCCAATGCGCCGCCCCGACCAGGCGAGCACCCGATCGCCCACGCTCTCCACTCGCTGTTCCAGCCAGCGAACCGCGCCAACGCCGTTCTCCACCTGATCGAAGCCGTCATAGATCTCGGGCGGAGGGAGCTCCAGCCCGGCCCGAAGATAGAGCTCGTCCGCTCCGAACGCCCACGACTTTCCTCGCTCGGCGCGCGCCATCTCCGATCGTTCCTCGACCAGCGCAATCGCGGCTCGACATTCTGCAGCAGTGGGTTCGCGGACCAGGTGGTGCTTGGAAAACTCGGTGAGCCCTACGGGGACAACCGAGCAGCCGAGTATCGCAGGGCCGAACTCGTAGAGCTCGCGGAGGCTCTGCTGGAGAACGGAGCCGTCGTTTACTCCCGGTGACATGACAATCTGGGTGTGAAACTCAATTCCGTGCTCTGCGAACTGCCGCAGCTGCGGCAGGATCTCCGGAGCAGTCGGGTTCCTGAGGAGATAGCGTCGAATGACCGGGTCGGTCGCGTGAACCGAGACGTACAATGGGGAAAGTCGGTATTCGATGATCCGCTGAACGTCCTGCGGCTTCAGGTTGGTCAGGGTCGCAAAGTTACCGTAGCGGAACGAGAGCCGGTAATCATCGTCCCGAATGTACAGTACATCGCGGAGTCCTTCCGGCAGGCCATCCACAAAGCAGAAATCACAGCGATTGGCGCATCGCCGGATCCGGGGTGGATCGAGGCTCACTCCTAGCGGCTCACCGAGCGAGCGCTCGATGTCGAACTCGATCTCCTCCCCATCCGGCTGACGAACGTGCAGCAGGAATTCTTCCTCGGCGGTGAGGAATTCCCAGTCCAGAAAGTCGTCGAGCGGCCTCCCGTTGACTGAGAGAAGCTCGGTCCCTTCCTGGAGCCCGAGCTCGGCAGCGATGGATTCAGGATGTACTGCGGTGACTCGAATCATGCGTCCGTCCGGCGCGAGAGCCTGCCCCAATAGAGCCCGTAAAGATCCATCGTGAGGCGACGAGATTCAAGCTTCGCCGCCGCGTTCAGCTCGCAGCGTTCAGAGATCTGCCATCCGAAGGGCGGCCGGGAAATCGGTATGAGCCTGCAGCGGAGGAAAATTTAGAGACTGGCGGCTATGAGGGGCATGTGCTGCATCCAGCAGGTACACGCAGTTTGCCTTGTCCTCTGCCCGCGCACTGCTTGCCGCGGGCCTAGGGTTAGAGCTGTTCGCCGGAATCCGTACGCTTACGAACTCAGGCGATGATTAGGGTCGCTCTACTGGATCCTGATGAACCGGCCTTCTGAGGGTACCCCGTTCCGGTTGAGGATAAACACCAAGTAGTCTCCGGGGGGGGCGATCATCCCGCTGGCGGGGGCGACCACGTCGACCCCGGTCGCCGTTCGGGTGAATGTGAGCGTATTGGCCCGCGCACTCATGTCGAACGCGTGCGTCACGGAGCCAATGCGGATCCATCGAACATCGGTCACCTGCGCCGCGTTGGGCGTGGCAACTGAGAACGTTGCGCCATAGCCAACGCTGGCTGGCGCGGATGTGATCGTCGGACGTGCGCCCTTGAAGAGATACGGCGGCGAGAAGATCTCGTGGTTCTTCTCGTTGGGGTAGGAGCCGCCGGCGTTCGGGTTCTGGGGCGGTATCTGGGCATCACCGCTGGACCCGTGGAGCACCGTGCCGTCCGGTAGCAACAGGGAGACCGAGTGGTACCCCCGATTGACCGTGTTGCTGGCGAGCGTGGTCCACTGGCCGGTCTTCGGATTCCAGATCTCGGCCGCGTGGACGGCCTTGCTCAAGTCGTTGAAGTTAAAAATGGCTGTCGTTCCTGTTCCTATGGTGCCTCCACCGACACCACCGGTGACGAGCACCTCTCCGTCGGGCAGGATGGTGGAGTTCAGGTGACGCCGAGCGAACTGCATGGGCGCCGTAAACTGCCAGCTGGACGAAGCGTTAGTGATGTCGATCGTCTCGGCTGTCGCAGTTGGCGCAACGTCCGACTTGTCTGCCGGGGGCGAGCTCCACCGCGGATACCCGCCGCCGCCAGC
>JBKPAO010000035.1:0-7315 GCA_046726475.1 Gemmatimonadota bacterium
GACCAGCTGGTTCACCACGTTGACAGCAATGTCGGCAGCGGGGAGCAATCCGATGAGCAGGACCCACGGCCATGCCGACCGGGCCGGTGGACCGCCGAGCCAGAGCACCGCGGCGAGTGCGGCGACGGTCGTCAGGATCACACCGCCCACGAACACGACGTTGGGATGGTGGCGGACCCAGCGGTCGATCGCTTCTCCCGGCTCTGGCGAGTAACCGGCCTCGCGCTCCAGCTGGGCCAATCCCTCGTCCACCAGATAGTAGCCGACGTGGGCCCGTCGCTGGTCGTCCGGGGCACCCACCAGGCCGGACCGGGCGCACTCGACAGCGCGGAGTGCGACAGCCTCTTCGGAGAGATGGGTCCGCTTGGCGATCCGCTCGACCGAGTGGCGATAGGTGTCCCGGGTGGCAAAGGTCATCCCGGCGTAGAAGCCGGAGGGATCGTTCCGGAGCACCGCCTCGATCCGGCTCTGCGCTTCCACGAAGGTGCGCCATTCCATCCGGCCGACCGCGCGGAGACTGGTGATGCTGTTTGCCATCACCACCTGGGTCAGCGCGAGGCGCTCGGTCGTCCGGGTGGTGGCGTCCTGAGCGCTCATTCCCTCTTCCGCAATCCACTGCTCCAACCGCATGACCGCGGGGAGACCGCCGCCTTCCTGGCGGAGCTGCTGGAGGAAGCGGGAGACGAAGATGGGCGTGAGCACCGGTGGATCGGCGAGGAACCGGCGCAGCTCGGCGTCGACCGCGCTCTCGCCTAGCTCGCGGGCGTCGATAATGCGGGCGGCGGCCTGGTCGGCCTGGTCCATCTCGTCGAGCCGCTGCACGGTACGCAGCGCCATCCGGCGCACGTTCTCGATCAGACCCAACCGGAGCATCGCCGGTACCGCCCACAGCTCCCCGATGGTGAGGGTGGACACCTGCTGAAACGCGGCGACGAAGTTGGTCACGTTGTCGAGCGCGACCCGGCCCTCGGTGTGGGAGATAAGCGTGATTGCCAGCTCGTAGACCCGGGGGTAACCGCCTAAGGCGCCACTGGCCAGCTCCGGCAGCTCGCGGTAATAGCCGGTCGGCAGGCTCTCGCGGACTTCACCGATATGCTCCCGGAGGACGTGGTAGTTGTCGAGCAGCCATTCCCCGGCGGGCCCTACACTGGTGCCGCTGTCCGCTGCCTCATTCAGCCGCCGGTACGCGTCCTCCAGGACTCGGCGGGTCTGCTCGAGGCGGGCGAGCAGCGGGGTCCGGCGGCGCGCCTTCCCTTTGGGGGAGAGTCGCTGTCCCGCCGCGAGCATCTGGGCCCGTTCGGCCAGGTGTTCGGCGCCGAGCAGCTCACCGCGGATCGGGCCGGCGAGCAGGTCGCGGGCGTCGGATCTAAGGAAGGGGGTGAGAACGGTGAAGGAGCGACGAGTGTCGAGCGGGATGGTTGGCTCGCTGGGTCGTTGGCTATTGGCTATGCGCTATGGGCTCTGCTAAAGGTATACCGAGGCTGAAGGGAGCCAAGCGAGCCGGGAGCTTGGAGCTAGGAGCTTGTCATTCTAAGCAGCTTAGAACCAGCCCTTGACTCCCCCAGTCCCGGACATATTCTGCGATTTCCTCAGAAGCCATGAAGCCCCGCGCCAGTCCTGGTCGCCTAAGCACGGGGTGGAGCCAATCGCGAAACCGGCTGAGCGAGCTACTGCTCCGCCGGTTTTGGCTTTAAGGCCTTGGGCGCTATCGGCTCCCAATTGCGTTCCACCACTCACCAGGGAGAACACCATGTACGCGACTATTCGACGTTACTCGGGCACGCGATCCATCGCTGAGCAGACACTTGAAGAGTTTAAGCGCCGCATCGAGGAGAAGTTCGTCCCCACCATTCAGGACATTCGCGGCTTCCACACCTACGGGGTATTAAACACCGGGAACAAGGAACTACTCTCCATCAGCGTCTTCGAGGATAAAGAGGGCGCAACCGAGTCCACCAGCAGGGCTGCGGAGTTCGTCAAGAACGATCCTCTGAAAGATCAACTCGGCAAGCCCGAGGTGCTCGAGGGCGATCTGGTCATCCTTAAGGAAGCGGGCGTTGGCGTGAGGTAGTCGGCTGAAAGACGGTAAGCGGTGAGCGGTAAGCGGTGCGGCCCGATCAGGTCCTTCGCTGCGCTCAGGATGAGGTGCTTGGCGAGTTGCTACCGCTCACCGCTTACCGCTCACCCCTCCTCGCCTCGCTCCCACTCACCGCCACTTGTTCCCCCTTACACCTCACCTCTCTTCCCCAATCGTCTATACTAGACACAGGCTGATTCGAGAGGAACGCCGTGTCTCCAGAAGTGTCCGTCGTCGTGCCGGTCCATAATGAGGTCGACAGTCTGGCCCAGCTGGTAGCCGAGATCAGGGCGGCTCTCGACGATCAGGTGGACTACGAACTCATCTACGTCGACGACGGGAGCAGCGACGGGACCGCCGAGCACTTGCGCAAGTTGGCCGCAGAGTTCTCCCGGCTCCGGATCGTGCGCCATCGGGAGCGCGCCGGCCAGAGTGCGGCGATCGCAAGCGGAGTGCGGGCGGCCCGGGCAACCTGGATCGCCACCCTCGATGGCGACGGTCAGAACGATCCGGCGGACATCCTTTCCATGCTCGCCATGATCCGGAGTGCGGACGCGCCGACGGCACTCCGTTTAATCATCGGCCAGCGACTGCAGCGTCGGGACGGATGGGTTAAGCGCGCGGCCGGGAGAATTGCGAACAGTGTCCGGGCCCGGATCCTCGGCGACGCGACACCGGACACCGGCTGCGGCCTCAAGCTGTTCAGTCGCGATGCGTTTCTGGCGGTGCCGCAGTTCGATCACATGCATCGCTTTCTGCCCGCGCTGTTCCTGGGAAACGGCTGGCAGGTTGCTTCACTCCCGGTGAATCACCGGGCGCGCCGCCACGGCCAGTCCCATTATGGCGTGCTCGACCGGCTCTGGGTCGGCATCCTCGACCTCTCCGGTGTGCTGTGGCTCCGGCGCCGAACGCTTCGCGCGACGATCGTGGAGGAATCTGATGCATCCTGATGCACTCTGGCTCGGCCTCGGCTTCCTGGGCCAGTCGCTGTTCGCCCTGCGGTTCCTGATCCAGTGGTGGCGCAGCGAGCGCGCCCGCCAAAGCCTGGTGCCGATCGAGTTCTGGTATCTGAGCATCGGTGGTGGGGTTCTGCTTCTGGCCTACGCCATTCACCGGCGCGATCCGGTCTTCTTCGTCGGCCAGCTGACCGGCATCCTGGTCTACTCCCGCAACCTGCACCTGATTCACCAGCAGCGCCGTGTCGCTCAATGAGCGACGGACACAGCGAAGTCATCTCGAGCGAGCCGGTCGCCTCGCGGGGCGAACCGGTTGCTACATCGTCCGGATTGCTTCGGGCGTTCCTCACCCCTTCACTACGCTCCGGGCAGGCTCTCGCACTGACTTCGGTTCGTTATTGGACTTGGGTGATCCTGTGGGGAGTACTGGTAGCCGTCGCCCTGGCGGTGCGCCCGTTACTCCCGATCGACGAGACCCGCTACCTCTCGGTCGCCTGGGAGATGTGGCGTCGCAACGATTGGCTGGTGCCCTACCTCAACGGAGGTCCCTACACCGACAAGCCGCCGCTCCTCTTCTGGGGCATGCTCCTGGGCTGGCGCGCCTTCGGCGTGAACCAGTGGTGGCCTCGGCTGCTGCCGCCGCTCTTTGGCCTGGCCAGCGTCTTCCTCCTGGTGAAACTGGCGCGGCGACTGTCGCCGGCAACGCCGGACGCGGCTGATCGAACGCTGCCTTTCCTCAGCGGAGCACTGTGGGTGACCTACTCCACAGTGGTGTTGTTCGATACCCTGCTCACCGCCTGTGTGCTGCTCGCCCTAATAGGTGTAGTGGACGCATGGCGGGGCAGGGCGACTCGTGGATGGTCTGCCTATGCCGCCGGCATCGGGCTGGGGCTTCTGGCGAAAGGACCGGTGGTCCTGATCCACGTCCTTCCAGTGGTACTGCTGGCACCATGGTGGGCTTCCGATCCCCAGAACCCGAAGAGGGCGGCCAACTGGCGCCGGTGGTATCTCGGCGCGACCGCCGCGGTTGCGCTCGGAGCCGCGGTCGCGTTGGCATGGGCAGTTACCGCCGCCGGCAGCGAAGGCTCGGCCTATGGGAGCGCGATACTCTGGGAGCAGACTGCCGGGCGGATCACCCACGCCTTTGCCCACCGTCGGCCGTTGTGGTGGTATCTCCCCCTAATTCCAGTGATCCTGTTGCCCTGGACCCTCTGGCCTCCATGGTGGCGTGCGCTCGCGCGGGTGTGCCGACAACCGGTTGGGCTAACGGCCCGATTCGCACTCGCCTGGGTGGTGCCCGGGTTCGTCATCCTCTCGCTGATTAGCGGCAAACAGGTCCATTACCTCATTCCACTCCTGCCGGGAGTCGCCCTCCTCGCCGGGCTCGCCTCCTCCCGCATCGAGGCGAAACGACAGGTCCTGGCGCTGAGCCTGGTCAGCCCGGTGCTCCTGATCGTGGCGCACCTCGCCGGGAAGGAAACCATGGAGCGCTACGATCTTCGGCCGGTGGCTCACTTTCTCAAGCGGGCAGAAACCTCCGGGCGCTCGATCGCATATGTCGGACGGTACTCGGGGGAGTTTCACTTCCTGGGCCGGCTCGAGCATCCGTTCGACCAGATTACGCCGACCGAAATCTCCGGCTGGAGGGCAAGCCATCCCTCGGGTCTGGTGATCCGGTTTGTACAACACCCGGCTGAGCCGAGGGGAGCGACTTTCAGCCAGCCTTATCGCGATGGTGTGATCGGAATCTGGCAGGCGCCGCGTTAGTGCGCTTCGATGCGTCCGGTCTCCCGGACTTCTACTGGGATCCCTTCGAGCTCGAGTGGAATCGCCCGACGGAGGGCCGGCGTCACCCGCTCGACCAATACCAGGATGCAAGGTTGGCCCGCGCACTCGCCCTCCGACGTGCCCACCACCCCGGCAACCGACATCAGGCGCGCGGTGTGACGTTCGAGAACTTGGGTGACAGTGGGTGGAGGCAATGCGCGTTCCTTCGGTGGTGGGCAGCCCGCCAGCGGGAGGAGCATCACTAGCGTGAGCCCTCCCGCCCAGAGCCGGCAGAGAAACTGTCTAGTTCCCGTCGATCGAGACGCCCAAAGCGGTGAGCACCTGACCGATCTGGTTCGCGATCGTGTAGCCGTTCGAGCTGCCGGCGAAGAGGAGTCCCACCGGCCGGTTGCTCGAGTCCACGATAAGTGAGCCCGAGTCGCCTGCGCGAGAGAACTGACCGTTGCCCCGGATGATGATCTGTCCCACGAACCGCGCGGTCCCGTGGCTGTAGCCGATGTTCAGCGTGGCGTTGAGGCCGACCACGCTTCCCGTGGTGAGCCCGGTTGTCCTGCCGTACTTCTTAACCGCCTGGTTGAGTGCGGCCGGGACGGTCGTCGCTCTGGGCGTGCCGTAGCCGTCGCTCGGCGTGCTCCTGCCGAGGTTCGTGGTTGGAGCGGCAGCGATGGCGGCATCGACTTTATTGCTGGCGGTGGTGGAGAAGGTGATCTTGACGAACTTGCTGAGGTTCCCGAGCAACGCGTTGGATCCGCTGGCGCAGTTGAGGTCGTAGCGGCCGGGTTGCAGGACGTTGCTGCCGAGCGGGGCGGTGTTCTCCAGCGCGTAGACGTGGTTGTTGCTGAGGGCGTAGGTCGTGGTACCGGACTTGGCCCGGGCGCCGATGGTTCCCGCCGAGCACTCACCGGCATTCCCGGTGGAGACGCCGATCGGCACCGGCCGGGTGAATCGGGACTTCGTATTCACACTGCCGGCGGCGGACGGCCGGGCCGGAGCGGTGGCCACAGCGGGTATTGCGCGGATCTCACCGGTGACAACCACCGAGACCGGTACGCCGTCCAGACTGGCTGGGAGCCCGCGCACTCCGGCCGCTTTGGTCAACAGCTGCACCTGAGCCTTCCCATCAGCTCCGAGCCCCACCGCGGTGCCGACTACCCCCGCAACCTTGAGGAGTCTATCGGTGTGTTTCGCCTGAGCGGCGAGCGCTTTGGCGAGTCCGGGAGGAGTGGCCTGAGCGAGATTGAGATCGGTTCCGGGGCCGGTGGGCTCCCGGCTGTCGGGTCCGCAGCTGGATACGGTGAAGCCGGCGAGTGCGAACAAGGGAATTAGGGCCCGCCGGAGTGGCTGGGCCAGACGATGCTTCATGACGACCTCGGCAGATGAGGTTCCGGTTAGAAAGGACTTCGGCCTGATGGCTGGGAAAGGCGCGGAATATAGTACAGGGGGGTACCAGAGATGTCAACATTTTCGGACCACTTCGACCGCTTCAGCGACCGACACCTCTTCCCAAGCTAGCGAGGGACCTGCTGCGGACTTGACCCGGGCTTGACTAGCTCGGCTTAGCCTAAGTGCGAAGGCCGGACGTAGGACGCTATCACTTGTAGTGGCGCGGGGAGGACCTCAGACAACTGCGCACCGCCGGTCTCGTTTTCTCATCCTTGGTGACCTTTTCGCTGGCAGCCGTGGCTCTGACCTACGTGCCAAGCTACGTCGGGCAGCAGCCGATCTACATTCAAGGCCCCTCAGGGGACACCAACCTCGGACCGCCAGTGGAGATTCGGATCGATACCTCCAGCGCTACCACAGTGAGTCGGAAGGTTGGACGTACTACACACTTCCCGTATATGGAGCCGTAAGCGGTAAGCGGTAAGCGCTGAGAGGGCGAGGTGGGAGTTAGCAGAGCTCAGGGCAGGCTCTTCGCTGCGCTCAGGATGACAGCCTGGCTGGCGTACCGCGTTGCCCGTCCCGCTCACCGCTCACCGCTCACCGCTTACCGCTGACCTCTTACCTCTTACCGCTAACCTCTCACTCTCACCTCTCACCTCCCACCTCGTAACCCAGGCAAGATGGGCGGCGGCGTAGCCTCTCCAGGGTCGCCACGGCTCGGCGATCTGATGCAGCGCCCGGGCGCCGGTCACGCCCGCAGCTCGCTGGAGCGATTGGTCAGCGGAAGGGAACGCGTCGGGCCAATGCAGCGCTCGCATCACGATGGCCGTGGCGGTGCGTTCGTCCATACTGGGGATCAGACCCAGCGAGCGCAGGGTCGAGGGCACATCGGATCCTGGTTCCAACCGCAGCTCGCTTATCGCCACTAAGTGAGCCAGCGCAGTCAACGCCTCTGCCTGCTGGTGGGGCACGCCCAATCGTGAGAAAAACTCTGCGTCTGCCTGGGCCACCCGCTCTGCGCTGGGCGTGAGCCGATCGAGCGATTCGATCCCGGTCTCGATCGGCTCGCCCAGCTCGCGGCTGAGCCGCTGCAAAAGTTCCGTCCCCAGCA
>JBKPAO010000036.1:0-64927 GCA_046726475.1 Gemmatimonadota bacterium
GTGGCACCCCCGAATTTTTTACTTCAGCAAGGCCTTCGCGATCGTCTGCAACTGCATGTTGCTGGTTCCCTCGTAGATCGTCCCGATCTTGGCATCGCGGTAGTACTTCTCCGCCGGATACTCTTTGGAGTAACCATATCCACCGAACAACTCCAGGCATGCCGAGGTGATCCGATCGGCTACTTGGGAGCTGAAGAGCTTGGCCATGGCGGCCTGCTGTGCGAAGGGCTGACGGGCATCCTTGAGGCGCGCTGCGTTGTACACCATCAGCCGTGCGGCCTCGAGATCAGTGGCCATCTGGGCCAGCTGAAACTGGACCGCCTGGAACTCCGCGATGGTTTTTCCGAACTGCCGCCGCTCTTTGACATAGCCGGTGGCAGCTTGCAAAGCACCAGCGGCAACGCCGATCATTTGAGCGCCGATCCCAATGCGTCCCTCATTCAACGTCTCGATCGAAATCTTGTAGCCCTGACCGATCGGGCCTAAGACGTTTGCCTCGGGCACGACGCACTCTTCCAGAATCAACTCGGTCGTGCTCGAGGCCCTGATACCCAGCTTGTTTTCCTTTTTGCCGATAGAAAAGCCTTGAAAGCCTCGCTCCACGAGGAATGCCGTGATCCCCTTGTATCCCCTGGTGGGATCGGCGTTGGCGAAGACGATGAACAGTCCGGCTTCGGCACCATTGGTGATCCAGAACTTTCTGCCAGTGAGCAACCAAGCATCGCCCTTCTGCACAGCGCGGGTGGCCAAGGCGAAGGCGTCGCTACCACTCCCCGGCTCGGAGAGCGCAAAGGCCCCTAAGAGACCAGTGGTGAGGCGGGGAAAGAAGCGGGCCTGCTGTTCTGGAGTGCCCCAACGGAGAAGGGCGTTGTTTACCAGGGTATTATGGACGTCCACGTAGATAGCGGCCGAGGCATCGACCCGGGCCAGCTCTTCGATCGCCAACACCGCCATGAAGATGGTCCCGGCGCTTCCGCCGAACGACTCCGGTACCTCGATACCCATCAATCCCAGTTCGAAGAACTTGGGGATGAGGTCCAAGCGAAACTGGGCAGCCTCGTCCATACTTTGGACATGAGGCTTCACCTCGGTCTCGGCAAACTCCCGGACAGCATCTCGAAACATGACTTCTTCTTCGGTCAGGACCGTGAGGGCGGGCGCGGGAGCGGACAGGGTGGTCATGGACGGTTGGGTTAGGGTCGGATGTCTTTGCAGAAGATAACCTGAAACCGATTCTTGGCGCCCCGGTTACTTTCCTCGCCACATGCCCCTCGCTTCGACGCCCCATAGCTCGGTCCTCGAGCGGCTCAGGGAGGATCGCCCCCTCGCCGCGGTAGAGCTGCGTCCTCCCCGTACCGGTCTGTCATCCGCAGAAAGCATGGAAGTCTGGATCGACATGTATCACTCGATCCGACGGTTGGCTCGGCGAGACACCGTCATTTTCTTGACTGATAACGCAGTGGGATTGTCGGAGGAGGAGAACCTCGCGCATTTGACTGCCAACCTGGCCGGCGACGTAGACCCCCGGAAGATCGTCCCGTTCCTTACGTCCAAGCATTCGATCGAATACTGCCTGATGCACGCCTCCCGAACCGCCTCCCATGGATTCGAGGCGTTAACGGTTCTGGGTGGAGATCATACGGCAGGTCCACCCCGCTGCGTACCGCACGCCCGAGAGCTTCGCGCGCTGATCCGGCGGCGGGTTCCGCGTCTCAACTTGGGAGGCTGGGCCAACCCGCTTCGCTCGACCGAGGAACAGTTGAATTATCTGATGGACGAGCGCTTCGAGGCTGACTTTTTCCTGACCCAGATCGTATCCCACCACAACGTGCGGGAGGTGGAACGGTTCGTAACGGAGTCGCGCCGGCGCGGAGTTCCCTATCCGGGTGTGTTTGGCGTGTTTCTCTATCGCAGCGCCAACCCAGCCACCTTGAAGCGGCTATCCGAATTCTTTCCGGTTCCGGCCGCAGAGCTCACCCGTGAGTTCGACGCCGGGATGACCCCTGAGGAGATCTGTGCCAAGACGGTGCGAACGCTGCGCGAGGTGGGAGCCGACAAGGTGTACTTGAGCAACCTGGGATTTCAGCAGGTGGAGGCGCGGTACCGGCGAATCCTGGAGCACATCGAGCAGTGAACAGTGAACGGTGAACAGTGAACAGAAGGACGTTGACCCACTTGCACTGTTCACTCTTCCCTCATATTTCACTGTTTACTGTTTACTGCTCGCTTTCACGCCTTTCAACGTTTCCAGGACCTGCAACGCGGAATCGACCCGACCTCCCGCCGCGCTGATCTGAATTCCCTGGACCAAGCCCTGGACCGCTTCGATCATTTCAGACGCAATGGTCACTCCCTCGGCCCGAGCCGCCCCCGATCCATGCTCCTGGGCCTTGCGCATGCGCTCGATGACGGAAGCAGGTACCTGGACCCCAGGCACCTCGTTAGCCAGAAACTCGGCGTTCCGGAGTGAGGTGAGCGGCCATATGCCGGCGATCACCGGGACGGGTGATCGGGCGCGCCCCAGGAAACTCTCCAGCTGATCGGCATCGAAGACCGGCTGGGTAACCACGAAATCCGCTCCGGCATCTACCTTCCAGGCGAACCTCTCCAGCTCCCGCGTCGCCTCGGCGCCCTGATTGAGCGCGACACCGATGACGTACCGGGTGGGCTGACCAATCGAATTGCCGCCGGGATCCAATCCCCTATTGAGCCGATGGAGCAGGTTGGTCAACCCGATGCTGTCGATGTCGAACACCGCAGTGGAATCGGGGTAGGGACCCAGGGCCGGTGGATCGCCGGTCACGATCAAGACGTTGCGCAACCCCCCCGCGGCAGCTCCCAGCAGGTCGCTCAGCATGCCGAGCATATTTCGGTCGCGGCAGGTGTAGTGGAAGACGGTCTCGATATCTACTTCGCGCTGAATGATGAGGGCAGCGGGAACCACGCCCATGCGCGTCTGCGGTCGAGCGCTGTCGATCACATTGACGGCATCCACTCCGGCGTCGCGGAGCAGGCGGCACTGCTGGATCATCTCCTGGGGATCCCATCCACGGGGCGGAGGAAGCTCCACCGTGGCAATCATCTCCTTCCGAGCGAGCTTCCCACCTAGTCCCGAACGCTGTTCCAGCGGGACCGACTGGGACGCCCCCTTCACCTCAGGCCGCTCGATCGAAGGCTCGACCGCGACGATTCGGGGCTGCAGACTGGCGACGTATGTCCGAATCTTCCGGATGTGGTCAGGGGTGGTGCCGCAACACCCACCGACGAACCGGGTGCCAGCCTGGATCAGGCGCCGAGCATATGATGCCATATACTCGGGACTGGCGAGATAGATCCGCCGGTCATCCACGGCCCGTGGCAGCCCCGCGTTGGGCTGTGCCGAGATCGGGCGGTCGGTGCGCTCGACCATGCGCTCGATGGCATCGAGCATGGCCGCGGGTCCTACCGAGCAATTGAGCCCGATGATGTCCGCGCCAAGCTCGGTGAGCCGGGAAGCGATGGTCTCGACGTCGGTACCATAACTCGTGGTGCCGTCCTGGCCGACAGTCATTTGGGCAACCACCGGGAGCTCACTCAACGCGCGGACCGCGCAGAGCGCCGCTTCCAGCTCGTGGAGGTCGCTGAAGGTTTCCAGGATGAATCCATCCACTTCGCCGTCGAGCAGGCCACGAGCCTGGCGGCTGAAGAACGCGATGGCTTCCTCACGCGCCGTCGGTCCCCACGGTTCTAGCCGGATTCCCAGCGGACCGATCGCGCCGACCACCAGGGCCCGGTCGCGGGCGGCCTTCCGGGCGATGGCTACCGCGGCCCGATTGATGGTTTCGGTGTCGTCGTCGAGCCCATGGCTGGACAGCTTTACCGGATTCGCCCCAAACGTGTTGGTCTCCAGGATCTCGGCGCCGGCCTGGACGTAGGCCTCGTGTACCTCCTGGACCAGGGCCGGTTGGCTGAGGTTCAACTCGTCGTAGCAGGCGCTGACGAACACGCCGCGATTGTAGAGCATCGTGCCCATTGCCCCGTCGAGCACGTGCACTCGTCGATCGTCGATCAGCTCCCGTAGAGTCGGCATGTTACCGGTCGTAATTGAGGTTGGGAGCCAGCCAACGCTCGACGTCGGCCACATCCATGTCCTTGCGGCGCGCGTAGTCCTCGACTTGGTCCCGTTCGATCTTCCCCACCCCGAAATACTGTGCCTCCGGCCGCCAGAAGTAGTAGCCGCTGACCGCGGCGGTCGGCAGCATAGCGTAGCTTTCGGTTAGAGTGATTCCAGCCTGCGCTTCCGCACCTAGAATATCAAAGAGGACCCGCTTCTCGGTGTGGTCCGGGCAGGCGGGATAGCCCGGGGCCGGGCGAATGCCTTGATAGCGCTCCTTGATCAGGCCCTCGTTGTCGAGCGCCTCGTCTCGGGCATAGCCCCAGAACTCCTGGCGCACCCGCTGGTGCAGCCGCTCGGCGAACGCCTCGGCCAGGCGATCGGCCAGGGCCTTTGTAAGGATCGCGCTGTAATCGTCGTGGTCCTGCTCGAACCGGGCTACGAGCTCGTCGGTTCCAGTTCCGGCGGTGACGGCGAAGGCCCCTACGAAGTCGGCGACACCGCTATCGTGTGGGGCGACGAAGTCGGCGAGAGCCAGGTTCGGCCGTCCCGGCGGTTTGACCATCTGCTGCCGTATGGTATGAATCACTGCCCTGGGCTCGGTGCGCTCCTCGTCGGCGTAGAGCTGGATGTCGTCTCCAATGCTGTTTGCCGGGAAGAAGCCGAACACTCCCCGGGCGCGCAGCAGCCGCTCCCGGACGATCCGATCGAGCAGGACACCGGCGTCGTGGAACAGGCTTCTGGCTGCTGGGCCGACCGTGGGATCATTCAGGATGGCGGGGTAGTGCCCCGCTAGCTCCCACGTCTGGAAAAACGGCGTCCAGTCGATGAAGGGGACCAACTCCTCGAGCGGGTAATCCTTCAAGGTCCGAACGCCCAGGAAGCAGGGCTCAGGGGGGCGAACGGCGCTCCAATCGACCGAGAGCCGATTGCGCCGGGCGTCTACAATCGATTGACGCCGCGCCTCTTCTTTCCGGGCACCTCGCTGGGTCCGAAGTTCCTGATACTCCGCCCGTATGCCCGCTTCGAAGTCGGAACGCAGGTCCTCACTGCGCAGGTTGCCGGCCACGCCGACCGCTCGGGAGGCATCGATCACGTGCACCGTCGGGCCGCTGTACTTGGGCTCGATCTTCACCGCGGTGTGGACTCGCGAGGTCGTCGCCCCACCGATCAGGAGCGGAATGCTGAAACCGTCGCGCTCCAGTTCTCCCGCCACAAACGACATCTCCTCCAGCGAGGGCGTGATGAGTCCGCTGAGCCCGATGATGTCCACTTGCTCTCGTTTAGCGGTCTCCAGAATCTTGGCCGATGGGACCATCACGCCGAGGTCGATAACCTCGTAATTGTTGCACTGGAGCACCACGCCAACGATGTTCTTGCCGATGTCGTGCACGTCGCCCTTTACAGTCGCGAGCAGCACTTTGCCGTTGGATTGCCGCTCCCCGTTGGCTTCTCCCCCCAAAGCCAGCTTCTCGGCCTCGATGTAGGGAATTAGGTGGGCCACCGCCCGCTTCATGACCCGGGCACTCTTCACCACCTGAGGAAGGAACATCTTGCCGGCGCCGAACAGGTCGCCCACCACGTTCATGCCCGCCATCAGGGGACCCTCGATCACCTGGATTGGGCGCTCCGCCTGGTGCCTGGCCTCCTCGGTGTCCTCCACGATGTAGTCGGCGATTCCCTCCACCAATGCGTGAGTCAGCCGTTCGGCGACGGGAGCGT
The DNA here is from genome assembly GCA_046726475.1 of Gemmatimonadota bacterium. Taxonomy (GTDB): domain Bacteria; phylum Gemmatimonadota; class Gemmatimonadetes; order Gemmatimonadales; family GWC2-71-9; genus CAVVWJ01. The sequence goes on from JBKPAO010000036.1 coordinate 5,816, forward strand.
TGCGCCAGCCAAGGTCGGTCGACTGTTCGGCAGCGCGACCTCTCACCGAATCGGCGATCTCCAGCAACCGGTCGGTGGCATCGGGCCGCCGATTCAAGACCACATCCTCCACCCGCTCAAGCAGATCGGGGGGAATGTCGGAGTAGATGGAGAGCTGGCCCGCGTTGACAATCCCCATGTCCATGCCGGCCTTGATGGCATGGAAGAGGAACACGGAATGGATCGCCTCCCGCACCGGATCGTTTCCGCGGAAGGCAAAAGACACGTTACTCACCCCTCCGCTCACCAGGACATGCGGCAGGTCGGCTTTGATCCGCCGGGTGGCCTCGATGTACTCCACCGCATAGTTGTTGTGTTCCTCGATCCCGGTCGCGATGGCGAAGATGTTGGGGTCGAAGATGATGTCCTCCGGTGCAAAGCCCACCCGCTCGGTAAGAATGCGGTAGGCGCGTCGGCAGATCTCCACCTTGCGGTCGGCCGAGTCCGCCTGACCCTGCTCGTCGAAGGCCATGACGATCACGGCTGCGCCATAGCGCCGCACCAGGGTAGCCTGCCGGATGAAGCTCTCCTCTCCCTCCTTCAGGCTGATCGAATTGACGACGCCTTTTCCCTGAACGCATTTGAGACCGGCCTCGATGACCGACCATTTGGACGAGTCGATCACTACCGGCACTCGGCTGATGTCGGGCTCCGATGCCAGCAACTGGAGGAAGGTGGTCATCGCCCGCTCGGAGTCGAGCATCCCTTCATCCATGTTGACGTCGATCATCTGGGCGCCGTTCTCCACCTGTTGCCGGGCGAGCTCGAGCCCAGCTTCATACTCACCTGCCAGGATCAGCCGAGCGAACTTGCGCGAGCCGGTCACGTTGGTCCGTTCGCCCACGTTCACGAACAGGGTTTCGGGGCCGACTGTCAGAGGCTCCAGTCCGCTGACTCGGAGCCGGGGTAGCGGGGCAGCGGGGCGGCGAGGTGGGAGTCCAGCGACAGCCTCGGCGATTGCCTTGATGTGAGCAGGCGTGGTCCCGCAGCACCCACCGACGAGGTTTACCAAACCGCTTTCAGCGAATTCGCGGAGGACGCCCGCCATGTACTCCGGATTTTCATCGTATCCGCCAAACTCGTTCGGCAGGCCGGCATTCGGGTGGGTGCTCACGAACGTCGGAGCGACCCGGGAGAGCTCCTGGACGTACTGCCGGAGCGCTTTCGCCCCCAGGGCGCAGTTAAGTCCTATGCTCAGCGGACGCCCATGAGCCACCGAGTTCCAGAACGCCTCCGTGGTCTGGCCTGACAACGTCCGCCCGCTCGCATCGGTGATGGTTCCGGAGATCATGATCGGGACCCGGAGGCCGGTGCGCTCGAAATACGAGTCGATCGCGAATAGCGCCGCCTTGGCGTTCAGGGTGTCAAAGATGGTCTCAACCAGTAGGAGGTCGGCTCCTCCGTCGAGCAGCCCGCGGATCGCTTCGCCATACGTTTCGACCAGGGCATCAAACCGAACGTTCCGAAAACCGGGGTCGTTCACGTCCGGCGAAAGAGAGGCCGTCCGATTGGTGGGTCCGAGGACACCGGCAACAAACCGGGGCGACTCGGGTCCCCGCCGCTCGAACCCATCGGCCACCTCCCGGGCGAGCCTGGCCGCGGCGAGGTTCAGCTCGTAGACCAGGTGCTCCATGCCGTAATCGGCCATGGAGATGGCGGTCGAATTGAAGGAATTGGTCTCCAGAATATCGGCGCCGGCATCCAGGTAGGCTGCATGAATGGCGCTGATAATGGCCGGCTGAGTCAGCGACAGGAGGTCGTTGTTGCCCTTGAGGTCGCGAGGCCAGTCGCGGAAGCGATCGCCCCGATAGTCCTGCTCGCCCAGCTGGTAGGTCTGGATCATGGTCCCCATCGCCCCGTCCAACACCAGAATCCGCCGCGCCAGCAACTCGGGAAGCTCGCTCAACCGAGACTCCCGGGTGCGGCCGCCGGTCGGGGCGGATGTCTGGGCGATGGTGGTCACTGGGGGCTCCTAAACAAAAACCCGAGGCCAAAACGCCTCAGGGGTGGCGTTTTAGCAGTTTGTTTTACGTGGCCGCAATCAGCGCAAATCGCCACGGGATCGATTTTTCGGCTGCTTCAAGGTAGTGGGTGGAGGACGGGTTATCAAGTCGCTAGTCGTCGGACATCAGTCCAGTTACAGCCGGTTGCTTCGTGCTTCCCCTATAGCGGGTCTCCGACCTGCTGGACCTACGCCGATGACTGACGACTGACGACTGGTCTACAGCAGCCCCAGCACGAAGCCCCTCACCACGTACAAAACCAGCCATGCCACCATGGGGCTGAAGTCGAACATGCCGAAAGGCGGTAGGATCCGCCGGATCGGGTCGATCAACCAACTGGTGAGTGCCATGATCGGTCTCATCCACCGCCGGTAGGGCCCGATGCCAAACCAGGAGGCAATCACCCGAATCAGAATGGCGGTCATGAGTATTGTAAAGAAGAGACTCACCAGCGTCTGGAGCCAGAACCTCGGCCCGCTTTGAGCCATCCACGACAGGCGGGCGAGCGCGTCGATGGCCCAGCTCGTCAGACTCATCAGCACCAATCCACCGGCGATGACGACGGCCAACAGCCAGAGCGGAGCGTTTTGTGGGTTGCCCCCAGCGCTGATGACCCGCCGCTCCATCGGCTGGAGCACCGGATCGCTCACCCGTCGCATGAACCGGGGCCAGGCGCCGAACGGACTGATCCGACGGCTGCGCACCGCCCAGTGAGTCAGGGCCACGAGAGCGGCGTACGCCAGCGCCAGGATGACGATGCCACGGACGAAGGTATAGAGGAAGATGAGGGACATGGCGACGGGGGAAGCCCGTCAGGGCTCCCCTGAGGTGACTACCTCCATCGGGTGCTGGGCGCCAGACCGGGAGGTACACATGAGAGTGTAACGGCCATTCAGGGAAGCATCCTCGAGAATCTTGCTGTCACCCCGACAGGAAACGATCTCTCGTCCAGACGCTTGCCGGAAACTGACGGTCACCAGGGGGTCACGCTGCACGTTGATGATGCGCCGAACAGTTGTTGTCGTCAGGCTCTCGACCCCCATTTGCTTGAGGCTGATTGCCGGACGTCCCCGATGTGAGCCCCGATAATCGACGGCGCGATCCACCAGCTCGAAGACTTCGCGGCCGAGAGTTTGGACATCGCGCTGTTCAGGCGAGAGCTGGCTGAGGTCGGAGGCGTGCCGGGCTCGGGAGCCGTCGGCCGGATTACAGGCAGCTACGACAAGAGCAACTGCAAAACTGACGCGCCATAAGTGGCCGCGGATCATTCCATGGCGAATTCGCGGTTGAACACCACCTCGAAGCTGAAGGTCTTGCTCTTGCTTCGGGTCTCAATGTGTTCCGCGATGCGTTTGAGTCGGGCCGGTATGCCCATGATCTTTTCTTGAGCCTTCCGACCCAGCTCGTTCAGCCCCTCGAAGCCCTCGATCTTCCAGTAGCGGATCTGCTCCTGCACGATTCGCAGGTAATCGCGCGGCCCATAAATGCCTGCTCGGCGAATCACGTCGGCCAGATCCTTGAACCCCGGCATTGTGACTCCAGGCATGTCGATGGCGGGCAGGATGAACGAGGCTGAGTGGAGCGCCTGATCGGGATCGCGCTGAAGGATCTCCTCGAATACGGTGCGATAGAACGTGTAGTGACGGGCTTCCTCTTTGGCCACTTGGCTCAGGACCGAGGCGAGGCGCGGCTCGTACTCCGCCACGACCTTCCCCGTCTCACTGTGGGAGAACTGGGTCGCCCGCTCCTGTACCGTGGTATAAGCAAACACGCGGTACGGATCCCGATCCCACTCCGGATGGAAGCCGGCGCGCAGATACTCGAACTGCATCTCCTCGAGCTTTCGCTGGTCCAGCAGGCGGGTATCTCGCGCATAGTCGTGCAGCACCTGCCCGTGACGATCTTCCTCGGCGGTCCACAGATTGTTCCAGCTGCGCCAAAAACTGTCGTCCCCGAGGTAAACGGCGAGGAGACGGTGAAAGTGGGGAAGTCCCTCTTCGGTCAGCAGATTCAGCGCCAGCGCTGCGCGGGCGGGGTCGGGAATGCCGGACGCCTGGTCCCGCAGCTGGTTCAGGTGGGTGTCGGGACATTCACCGGGGGCTGGACCCAGCAGATCGTAGGGAAACCAGAGCTCGCGTTTACGCTCGTGGATCTCCATCAACTCCCGGACTCGGGGCTCCAGATCGCGGAGCACCTCCAGCTTGGAGTACAACTCCCGGGCAGGGTCGGTGGCGATTCCCATTAGGTACCTTCGAGTACTGGAGAACGAGGCTGAGATCAGAACCAGCCATGAAACATACTGTTGCCGGTCCTACCTGTGCCACTGGGACGCGGGGGGGAAGGTCAGTCCCCTTTGGGGGCGAGGGTTTTCTCCATCAGGGACCAGGAACGCCGTCCGATGTAACCTTCCCGAACGAAGATACGGCGCCACCCCATGGCGGCCAGCAGCCCCTCGGAACGGCTGTCATCAGTCCAAAATTCTGCGATATGCGCTCCAGCCTCAACTGCCCGCTGCTCGAATGCCAAAACCAAACGGTGGGCGTGGCCCCGATGGCGCTCCTGCGGCAGGACCACGACGTCAACCAGGTGGGCTACCCCGCCTCGGATCCAGAAACGGAGGCCCCCGATCCAATCGCCGATCTCATTGCTGAGAATGAGGTAGCGTTCGTCGAGCGCACTGGACCAGCCGGCCGGATCCTCCTCCATCTCGAGGATTTCCGAGAACCAGGCGGCAAAGTCCTCGTCCTGTTCCATGTCCCGGATCGTCAGCTCGCTCATCTACTCCGCCTTCCAGACGGGAGACTCCCATCCTTACGTCAGCAACACTAATGCCATCCCAGCTGTTCCCGTCTGTGAAGATCGTCACCAGATCATCGAGCGGTGAGCTACACTCCCCAAAACGGCGACTTACGGTTGCCTTGGACTTCTGCATGGATAACCTTGAAAGAGACCCATAGCGAGGCTGGGCCCAATGACAGCAAGTACAACCCAATCCCGTCGGCCGGTAGTCGTTCAATGTCCCTTTTGCTCGGCTGCCAACCGGGTGGATCTCACCCGGCTCGCGGAGGGGCCCAAATGCGCCAAGTGTGGCAAGCCCCTCCACCTGGACAGGCCGTTGAAGGTGAGTGATCGCGACTTCGAGCGCACCATCACCGGCTCCAGTGTCCCGGTCTTAGTCGATTTTTACGCCGATTGGTGTGGTCCCTGCCGGATGATGGCACCGACCCTGGACGATTTCGCCCAACGCCGGGCCGGCCAGGCTTTGGTGCTCAAGCTGGATACTGAGGCCAACCCCCTTACGGCCGCACGATTCGGTATCCGAGGGATTCCCACCGTGATCGCCTTTCAGAACGGACAGGAGCGGCGCCGGCATGTTGGTCTGGCGGATATGAAGGTGTTGGAAGACCTCGCGGGAGTTACCTAAGGCCAATCGCGACCGCGGCCGCCAGAGCGAGGAAGGACAGGACCACCAAGAGGCCATATAGAGGCAGAATGAATCGCAGCCATTCCTCGTAACGCACCCCGGCGGCAGCCAACATCGCCATCAGCGCTCCGTTCGTGGGGGTAATCAACTCGCATAACCCGGCACCGTACTGGTACGCGAGGACGGTGACCTGCCGAGGCAGCCCGATCAGATCCGACAATGGCACCAGGAGTGGCATGGTAAGCACCGCCTGACCACTGGTGCTCGGGACCGGAACGTGGATGGCCCAATGACCCACCATCATTCCAAACGCGGAAAGGGTGGCAGGCAGATGGGCAATCGGCGTAAAAAGCCCCTGAACCACAGTGTCTACGATCTGTCCTTCGTTGAGCACGACGTAGATCGCCCGGGCGAACCCAATAAGTAACGCGGCGAACGCCATAGAGCGGAATCCCTCGACAAACGCATCCGCCGTTCCAGCCAATCCCAGTCGGCCGAGCACGCCCGCCGCGACTCCAACTATAAAGAAAACAGCGGCAAGCTGATCGAATTCCCACCCCAACCGCTGGGCGCCATATATGTAGATGGCGAAGCCGGCGATGATAGAGACTAGCATGACAACATCGCGCCACTCGACTCGGAGCTCTGGACCTCCGACGCTCGCTTCAGTTTCCCGGCGGTTTCGGCGGGCATGGAGGATGGTACCCGTGATCCAGAGTCCCAGGGCAGGCAGTAGGAATGCCAGGCGGAAGCTCAGGCCGGTCCCGGGTGGCAGCTCCGCCAGCTTCTGAGCGATGATTACCTGGAAAGGATTAACCGGACTGAATGCGGCCCCCACCGCCGCGACACCAAGGCTCATAGCTACCGCGGTCACCGGGGGGAAGCCGAGCGGGCGAGTGAGAAGCAGGAGCATCGGCACAAAGGCAATCAGCTCCTCCTGCATCTGCATCATGATACCGCCCAGGCTGAAAGCCAGGCTGGCCGCCGGAATTACCAGCAGGCCACGTCCCCTGACCAGGGAGGCCAATCCGTTGGCCAGCCGCCCCAGCGTGCCGGTCCTTTCGATGACCGTGAACGCTGCCCCAATCAGAAATACCAGGCCGATCACCGATGCCGCGTCGACGATGCCCTTCGGGATGGCGACCACGGCCTCGAATGGACCCACCGGGCGTGCTTCTACCCGCGTATAGGTGCCGGCCACGACCACACTGCGGCCGGTCGCAGGATCCTCCCGCCGCTCAAAGCGACCCGCCGGCAATACCCACGTGAGGGCTGCAGCGACGAACACGCAGCCGACCAACAGGGTCAGCGGATGGGGAAAGCGAAGCTTAGGCAATAGCACCGTTGCCGGTCACATGCTGCGGCAATGGCTGCTCACGGGAGGGATTCGGCTACAGGCGATCCGGTCGTTCATGCCCTCTGTAAGTGGGCCACAGGCGACAGTCTGAGCCTCGCGGAGAGCATCGGTCTCTGAGCCCGCGGAAGCGGTTCCGCTGCCTTGATGACCTCCGTAGGCCACCATCACACTGCACTCCACATGCTGGGAGCTGAGAGTCGACCAGAGCAGGAAGGCGCCAAAGGCTAACACCACCAACAGCGTGAAGAGCCGGCCCCGGCGTATCATGCGGTCGTGGTCATCTCAGGAAGACCAGAAGGCATTCGGGTCAGGAACCGACTCGGCAAAGTGGCTGTTGTGGTGTGAGTGTCGGCCATAGAAAGCGGAACTAGGAGATATAGTGGATGGAATGTGACCAGGTCGTAATCTGCCTGTGGGAATATCTGGACCAGGAGTTGGCTCCGGAAGATGCAGCCGAGGTGAGGGTACACCTGAGCCGATGTCCTCACTGTTACCCGCTATACTGCTGGGACCGGGCGCTGCTGGATCTGCTCGCGCGGGTACGGAACTCCTGTACAGCTCCGGCAGGCCTGATTAGGTGGGCGCGGCGCCTGGTCTAGGTCACTTCTGCCGGACTGATTCTTCAATCCATTTCAAATACTGCTGGTCTCCATCGACCAAGGGGACGGCCACCAATTCGGGGAGCTCGTAGGGGTGGAGCTCCCGGACTCTCCGCTCGATGGCCGGCATCCTGGCACGGGTCGTCTTCAGATGGCAGTACCATTCCCCGCTGCGTTCGACGCGTCCTTTCCACCAGTAAGTGCTGGAGACGGGCCCGACCACCTGAGCACAGGCCGCTAACCGTTCCTGAACCAGAGTGGCCCCGAGTTGTTCCGCTGTCGCCTGGTCGGGTAATGTGGTCGTGACCTGACAGCAGCCGCTCACTTCAGAAATCTGGTACTCCCGTCGAGTATATTGAGGCCGGTGTTTATCGCTTTCCCTTTGCGCCGGCGCCGGCCGGCAACCCCAGGGTCTCAGCACCACGTTTCCCGTCGTTGAGGGGCGTGACCATCGTTCGCCAGCCGCTCTTGAACTGTACGGTTAGCAGCAAACCCTGAGCATCAGCCTTGACCCCGACGACGTCGGGAAGCGAGCCAGCGTAAGTCGTCGCGGCTTTCGCCTGTTTCCGACGCGCTTCGGGCGAGGATCCCTGACCGGCGTGTCCGAACTCACGGGCAATGGCGATCTCCTCCGCCTGCTCGCGTCCGTATCGGGCGTACTGGTCCGCCGGAACCAGGCCATCCTGGTTGGTAACCTGAGACGCGAGATCATAGTTCCGACAGGATGCCACCGTGATTACCAGCACACCGATACCAAAGGATCGCCACATCCTGACTCCCAGGGCTGAGATTTCGCGAGATACCACGCCCGAAAGTAACCTGGCTGCTGGGCCGGCCGAAATTGGGTCGCCGGCTGGACATTCACCTCGCCTCGCCTTTTCGCGCCCGGCTCTGCTACTCGTCACGCTTGCTGCTGCCCACCCGCTTGCCGCCACGGCCCAAGATACCATCTTCTCCCACCCCTCCGTGCATGTCATACAGTGGTGGGAGGGGGCGCTCGCGGTCGGTGCTCTATCAGGGCTTATGTTGCTGGACGACCCGGTTCAGCGCTTTGCCCAGGACAACCGCAGTTCGAGCGCTGATGATGTTGCCCGAACGGTACGTCATGTCGGACAGCCGGAATTTTATGGCACCGTGACTCTGGGACTCCTCGGGGTCGGCCTGGTAAGCGGACATGATCAGGTGACTCGCGCCGGTGCCAGATTGGCCGCCACGCTGCTGCTTGCGGGCGCTACTACAACCCTGGGGAAATTGGCTTTTGGCCGACCGCGTCCCAGTGAAAGTCTGGACATCGATGGCTTCGTTCCGTTTTCCGGTCAGGATGCGATGCCGTCCGGTCACACCACCATGGCATTTGCTCTCGCGACAGCACTCGCCGACGACATCAGGAGGCCGTGGGCCAGCGTGGGACTGTATACCCTGGCCACCGGCGTCGGGTGGTCTCGAATCAACGACAATCGGCACTGGGTCAGTGACGTGGCCGCGGGAGCCCTGGTGGGAATTACCTCTGCCAAGCTCGTGAATGGCCGATGGAGGGTGTTCAACCTGCATCCACCCAGCGTCCTCATCGGCCCACACCAAGCTGAAATCGCCTGGCGGACGACGTTCTGAGCCCGAGATGGTACGACTCCCTGCAGCCAACGCAACTCTCAAGGCGCATCTCACTCCCCGGCATAAGGTCTGGTTGAATTGGGATGGGCTGTTTCTGATGGGACCCAATTACCTCCGCTTCCTGGCGGCGGTCGACGACACTGGGACGATCCGGGAGGGCGGCCGAGCGGTAGGCTGGAGCTATCGTACTTGTCTCAACCGACTCCGCCGGATGGAGAGGGTGTTGGGGCGGCCAGTCCTTTTGACCAACCGGGGTGGCAAGGCTGGAGGCGGAGCCCGGCTGACGCCGGAAGCGCGCCGGTTCGTCAGGATCTTTTCGCGATGGCAGCGAGATGTCGAGCGGCTCAGCCTCCGGGCGTTCGCCCGGGCGGTGAAGAGCGGAGATAGTCGATAGTAATCGGTTGCCGACCTGTTCTGATTATCTTCACGAATCTCCGGCTTCGGTGAAGTGATGAGCGGGACGTCCAACATACCCACCCCACGCAATGAGCCGGTGCTCAGTTACGCACCGGGATCCCCCGAACGTGCCGCCCTCAAGGGGGCCCTGAACGCCGTCGGCTCGCGCCCGGCCGACATTCCCGCGATTGTCGGTGGTCGGGAGGTACGGACCGGTGTGACTCATGATGTGGTCTCACCGCATTGCCATGGGAGAGTACTCGCCCGAACGCATCAAGCCGACCGGGCCACCATCGATGCCGCGGTCAAAACCGCGGTGGAAGCGCAACGTGATTGGGGACACTGGCGCTTCGAGGACCGGGCCGCAGTGTTTCTCCGGGCAGCGGAGCTTTTGGCGACTACCCACCGGCAGCTGCTCAATGCTGCCACCATGTTGGGACAGAGCAAAACCGCCTTTCAGGCCGAGATCGACAGTGCCTGCGAGCTGATCGATTTCCTCCGATTCAACGTGCACTACGCCGATCGGATCTATCGCGAGCAACCGGAGTCCTCTCCCGGAGTCTGGAATCGCATGGACCACCGACCGCTCGAAGGCTTCATCTATGCCATCACGCCGTTCAACTTCACGGCCATCGGTGGCAACCTGCCGACCGCCCCGGCGTTAATGGGGAATGCCGTCGTCTGGAAGCCGGCAGCGACTGCGATGCTGAGCAACTGGTACTTCTACAAGCTGTTGGAGGACGCAGGGCTTCCTCCGGGCGTCATCAACTTTCTCCCCGGCGATTCCATCCAAGTAAGTGAGACGCTGCTGGCGAACCGCCAGCTCGCGGGCATCCATTTCACCGGATCTACCGCAGTCTTCCAGAGCCTTTGGAAATCAGTGGGCAACAACCTGGACCGGTACGCTGGCTATCCTCGCATCGTGGGCGAAACCGGGGGCAAGGATTTCATCCTCGCGCACCCCAGCGCTGATGTGGATGCCCTTGCGGTGGGTATGGTACGCGGTGCCTACGAGTATCAGGGGCAGAAATGTAGCGCTGCCTCCCGGGCCTATATCCCCGATTCCCTCTGGCCTGCAGTGCGGGATCGAGCGGTTGGCATGATCGGAGATCTCCGAATGGGGGATGTCGCCGACTTCAGGAACTTCATGGGAGCGGTCATCGATCGCCGAGCGTTCACTCGGCTCAGGGATCATCTCGAGTCAGCGAAGCGAGATGCCGGAGTAAAGGTCCTGGCGGGCGGTGGCGCCGACGATTCGGTTGGCTTCTTTGTGGAGCCGACCCTGCTTCAGGTAGAAGATCCAAACTACCGGCTGATGTGCGAGGAGATTTTCGGCCCAGTGCTGACCGTCCACGTGTATCCCGCCGGGCGCTGGCAGGAGACGCTCGCGCTGGTCGATCGCACCAGCCCCTACGCCCTGACGGGGGCGGTGTTCGCCCGGGACCGGAGAGCCATCATTGAGGCCGATCGAGCGCTCCGCTACTCCGCAGGCAACTATTACATCAACGACAAGCCAACCGGTGCGGTGGTGGGACAACAGCCGTTTGGGGGAGGCCGGGCCAGCGGTACCAATGACAAGGCGGGGTCGATCCTCAACCTGCTGCGGTGGGTATCTCCCCGGAGCATCAAGGAGACGCTGAACCCACCCAAGGATTACCGTTATCCCTACATGGAGGCGGAGTAGTTGATGGGTGCTGAGAGCGGTCAGGGAGCCGGTGCTGAAGCGGCTACCTGGACGCCCGCGGGCTCCTCACCTACATAGCGGTACTGCCATGCCTGCAAGGGCAGGGCAGGCTCCCGGAGTGCTTGGTCGATGATGCTCCGAAGCGGCGTCAGGGTGCAAACCGGGTCGGTGTTCGCGGCATCGCCGGTAAGCGCGAACGCCTGACAACGGCAGCCGCCGAAGTCCACCGCTTTTCGGGGGCAACTCCTGCAGGGCTCCCGCATCCAACTGTCACCGCGGAACATTTTGAACGCGGGCGATTCCTGCCAAATCCATTCCAGTGAATGGTCCCGCACGTTGTCGAAGGTCAGTGTGGTGATTTGGGTAGCGCCGTGGCAGGGCAACACGCTTCCATTGGGCGCGATCACGATATAGAGCTTGCCCCATCCGCCGTAGCATGCCTTGGGATACGCCTCGTAGTAATCCGGTAAGACATAAGTGATCTGCATTCGGCCGCGGTAGCGCTGGATCGCGCGCTCCGCCACCTCGCGCGACCGCTCAACCTGGTCGCGCGTCGGCTGCAGCGTGGCTCGATTCAACAACCCCCAGCCGTAATACTGGGTGTTGGCAAGCTCCACTCGGTCGGCGCCTAGGTCGGCCGCCAGATCGATAATCGTCTCGATCCGGTCGAGATTTGCCCGATGCAGCACCACGTTGACCGTAAACGCGAACCCCAGCTCCCTGACCAGTGCCGCAGCTGCCTGCTTGTGCTTGACCGAACGCACCCCCGCGATGCCCTCGGCCATTTCAGGATCCGAGTCCTGGATCGAGATCTGGATGTGCTCGAGCCCGGCTTCCTTCAAGCGCTCCGCTCGGGGACGGGTCAGTCCGAGCCCAGAGGTCACCAGCGTCGAGTAGAGGCCTTCCCGACGAGCGTGCTCCGCGAGCTCCTCCAGGTCTTTCCGCAAAAGCGGCTCTCCACCAGAGAGTCCCAGCTGGAGCACGCCGAGTGCGCGCGCTTCGGTAAATACCCGCTTCCAGTCTGAGGTCGACAGCTCGCCTTCAGCGCGGATCAGCTCCAGCGGATTCGAGCAGTAGGGGCAGTGGAGCGGACAGCGGTGGGTCAGCTCTGCCAGCAGGGTAGTGGGACGATCAGCCGGCACGGACCAGCTCCCGCTCAGCCATCTGTTGGAGGTACTCGGTTACATCGGCGGTAACGTCAGTGTGATACCGCTCCCCGAGGATGATGACGATCTCGCCGACCGTCCGATTCCCATTGCACAGCTCCAGGATGGCGGCGCCGGTGTCGTTCAGCAGCACGGCGCCTTCCGGGTAGAGCAGGACATGCCGCTGCCGGACTGGGTCGTACTCCAGTCGGGCCAGCTTCCAGAGACGCGGAACCGAGTCGGCAGTCATTCCGCGTACGCGTGGTGAATGGTGTCGATCATCACCCAGAGCATCTCCAACTTGAAGGCCAGCGCCTCGAAGGCTCGGCGCTGGGTCTCGACGGTGGTGCAACGCTCCTGCACCAGTCGCAGCCCCTGTTGGCTGTCTCGCGGTGCTTGAACCAGTCGGCTCCGGAAATATTCCAGGGCATCGGCCTCGATCCAGGGATAGTGCTTGGGAAATGCCGCGATCCGCTTCCGCATCAGGTCGGGTGCAAACAGCTCAGTCAGCGATGAGGCGACCGCCTCGATCCATGGCTTGGTCTTGCAGAACGTCACGTAGGATTCGGCGGCCAGCCGAACCCCGGGGAGTACATGCCGTTCATCTTCCATCTCTCTCCGGGGAACACCGAGCGCGACGCCCAGGCGGATCCACATTTCGATGCCGCCGGTACCACGCTCCACACCATCGTGATCCACGATCCGCTGTATCCAGGCCCGGCGGATATCGGGGTCGGGGCAGTTCGAAATGATCGCTGCGTCCTTCCGGGGGATGGCACGCTGGTACGCCAGACGATTAGCCACCCATCCCTGCAGTTGACGGGGTGTGAGCCGGCCCTCGTGCATGAGTTGGTGGAATGGATGATTGGCGTAATACGACGTGCTGAATGACCGCAAGCCGTCGGCCAGTTCCTCGGGGGAGAGCGCCTCTGAGAGAGCGGGGAATGGGGGTCGCGGGGGCGCTGCAAGCGCCGAAGGCCTCAGGGCAGTCGTCATCTCAGATAGTGAGGCTCATGCCGTCCGCTCCAACAGCGATGCCGGCGCGCTCGACAACGGCTCGCTCGGAGGAGTCTTCCAGCAACATGGGATTGGTGTTGTTGATGTGAGTGTAGACCTTCTGCGGCCGGGCCAGTGATCTGAGTAGCTCCAAACTCCCACCGTTGCCCGAGACGGGAAGGTGGTCCATTTCACGAGCTCGCCGGTCGCTGATCCCGAGCCGGACCAATTCATCGTCGGTCCAGAAGGTGCCATCGAACAGCACCAGGTCGGTGTCTCCCAACCGCCGCATCAGCGAGTCGTCCAGGTCGCCACAGCCGGGGACGAACGCCAAGGTAGCGCCAGTGTCCTCATCTTCGATGATCAGCCCAACCGTATGTCCCGGCTCCGCTGACCGAGCGAATCGTGGCGGACCGGCGGGAACCGAGAATGGGGTGATCCACAAGCGACTCGCTTCCCCGTCTCTATACCGAAGCTCGCTTCGCTGCAGCGGCATGATCTCGGTCACCTTCACTTCGGCGAAGGAACGGGTGACCGGCAGGATCCGGGAGTCTTGCTCCAGCACTCCTCGGACGGCCGGCGTGGCGTACAGTTGAAGTGCCCGAGCCTCCCTGAGCAGTACCAGTCCCAGGGTATGATCCAGCTCCGCATCAGTGGTCACGATTCCTTCCAGCGGAACGTGGCGGACACCGGACGGCATCGGCCCCGGCAGGCAGACGATCTGGTCCCTGACGTCAGGTGAGGCGTTGAGCAGAAACCAGCGTTCACCATCTGAGCTGACGGCGGCGGATGACTGGCTGCGAGGGAAGGCTCGTCGCGGGTTCGAGCGTCCGACCCGGCACACGGGGCACCAGCAGTTCCACTGCGGGAACCCTCCACCAGCAGCGGTACCGAGAAGAACGACTCGCAAGCGGGAACAGCTGAAGGGCCCGCTTTCGCGAGCCCCCCAAATCAATGCTGGTTAGAGCGTGGCAACGTACGCGGTGACTTCCATGGTCACGGCCACCACTTCAGCTTCGGGCTTGGTCCAAGACATAATGTTTGCTCCGCAAGAGTATATAAGGCCGTCGCGTACCGACGACCTACGGCAATGGCAGGGGGCGTGCCAGAACGGTGAAACTCGCCTTTGCCGGTAAGTCGAAGCCTCTCGCGGGGTTGCCAAAAGCCACTCGGCCCTCTCGCACTCAGAAAGAGGGGGATTGGGTGGGGCATATGCACCAAGGTGGGTTTCTTTACCCACCTTGCAGACCAAACTTCTTGAGGCGATACCGTAGGGTGTCGCGGGTAATACCGAGACGCTGGGCCGCCTTGGTCTGGTTTCCGCCGGCCTCGCGCATCGCGCGCTCGATCATTGATCGCTCCCATTGACCGAGGTCTCCGTCCGGGATCTCTCCCGCAGGGATTTGGCGACTGCCGTCTCCCCCCGCAGGGCTGAGTGCAGGGAGGGAGAGGTGCTCGACAGCGACAATGGGTTCACGGCTCCAGAGCACAGCTCGCTCCATCACGTGGCTGAGCTCGCGCACGTTACCCGGCCACGGATAATCCAACAGGGCGTCGCGGGCACGATCATCTATGCCGCGGACCTCCTTGCCGTACTTCGCGCAGAAACGCTGAAGAAAGTGCTCTGCGAGGAGTAAAACGTCGTCACCCCGCTCCCGAAGCGGCGGTAAGTGAAGCAGGATGACGGCGAGCCGGAAGTAGAGGTCGCCCCGGAATTGATTCCGCTGCACCTCTCGCTCGAGGTCTCGGTTGGTCGCTGCGAGAATGCGAACATCGATACGACGGTCCCGAATGCCACCGACCCGCCGGACCATTCGCTCCTCAATGGCCCGCAACAGCTTACCCTGGAGGGAAAGCTCCAGGTCTCCGATCTCGTCGAGAAAAAGAAACCCACCTTCGGCTGCCTCGAAGAGTCCGAGCTTCGACTCCTTGGCGTCGGTAAACGCACCCCGCTCGTAGCCGAAGAGCTCGGCCTCCATCAGGTTGGCAGGCAATGCTGTGCAGTTAACGTCTATGAACGGCTTTCCGGCACGGGCTCCCGAGGTGTGCAGCGTGCGGGCGACGAGCCCTTTGCCGGTTCCGGTCTCGCCGGTAATGAGGACCGGAGGAGTTTCGGCGAGCGCCGCCACCTGACGAACCCGATCCATGACTTCCAGCATCGCGGGAGAACGCCCTAAGATTCCGGCGAAGGGAGCCTCATTTGCCGCCCGCCGGCGATAATAGGAAAGCTCTTGTTTCAGCACCGCAGTCTCGCGAGCTCGGTCGGCGAGCAGCTTCAGCTCTTCGAGATCCACTGGCTTCTTCATGTAATCGAAGGCGCCGAGTTTGACCGCCTCTACTGCGCCTTCGATCGTTCCGTAGGCGGTCATCATAATCACGGGTATCGCCGGGTCGAACTCTCGTATGCGGCGCAAGAGATCGATCCCACTGATCCCGGGTAAGCGTACGTCGGCAAAGACCAGATCTGGTCTCAGGCTCTGGAGCAGCTCGACGGCGGATTCCCCATCGCTCGCCACCTCGGCCACGTAGCCGGCCTCGGTTAGAAATGCCTTGATCGCCCGGGCCAGAGTACGCTCGTCATCGACCACCAGCACCGTACCACCCGGATTCATAACGTTGCCTCCGTCGGCGTCGCCGCCGGAAGGCGGACCCGCACCACCGTTTCCCCGGCCCGACTCGCGATCTCGACCCGTCCGTTGTTCTGCTCCACGTAACGTTTGGCAATCGCGAGCCCCAGACCGGTGCCCTCCTGCCGAGTGGTGAAGAACGGCTCCCAGACCGATGGCAGGACCTGTGGTGGAATTCCCGGGCCGGTATCAGCGATCTCGATGGAGACCTGATCCGGCCCGCTCGCCCCGTTTGCCACCACTGAACCGGCGATTCGGAGGCGGCCTCCCCGCGGCATCGCGTCGAGTGCGTTGGAGACGATCTCGAGCAGGGCCTGCTCGATCTGCATCGGGTCTACCTGGACGTCGGGCAACGCCGCCGGTAGCTCGAGCTGCAGCTCTACCCCTCGTTCGTGAAGCTGCTTGCCGAACGCGGGGAGCAGGCCGTCAACCAGGCGGCGGACGTTTTCTCGAAGCGGGTGGAATGGTGCCGGTCGGGAAAAGCTCAGCAGGTGGCTGATCCGGCGATCCAGCCGGTCGACCTCCTCAATAATGGCATTGAGATGCTCGGCCGCGGAGGGAGCATCCGGATGCCGCCGCACCAGCTGGGCCGCCGCCCGGAGGCTGGCGAGAGGGTTGCGAAGCCCGTGAGCCACGGCGGCCGACATCTCACCGATGGACGCAAGTTTTTCCGATTGCACCAGCTGAGCCTGGGTTCGCTCGAGCTGGGAGATCTTTGCCTCCAGCTCGGCGTTGAGCCGGAGCAGATCGGTGCGCGACTCTCGCAGTTTATCCGTCATCCGACCGAATGCCCCAGCGAGTTCGCCGACCTCGTCGCGGGAGGTGACCCGCACTGGGTGATCCAGGTCGCCCGCACCAACCACTGCCATGGCGCCGGCGAGCTCGCCCAGCGGCCGCGCCAAGCCTCGGGCGATCAGCCAAGAGCCGAGCAACCCCCCACCGAGTGACAGGAGCAGGGTCACGAGCAGGATTCGATTCTGGTCGGCCAGAATTGCCTCGACCCGGGAATAGGCCCCGCGGACGCTGGACTCTCTCGCCTGGCGATAGATCTGGCGGTTCATCTGAGTGAGGGCGGGGAGCAGCCGGCCCTTGAGCTCGCGCTGCGCCATTCTGAAGGCGGCCTGATGCTGGCCGGCATCGTAGAGCCGAAAGATCCTGTCGGCGGTGGTCTGAATCTGGCGCTGAATTTCGGCTACCCCACCGGCCAGCGACTGTTCCTCAGGACGGAGCTCGGCGGCCCATCGTTTCTGCCAGTAATCGACCACTTGTCCGGTGAGTTGAAATTCCCGGCGTGCGGTGGGGTCGAGCCCGCTCAGGTAACGCCAGATGACCTCGCTCTGATCGAACATTGCCGTCTCCAGCTCGGCATAAGTCCGGGTCCGCGCCATGCTTTCTCCCAGCGCTTGCAAGGCCTTCCGCTCAAGCATGTTGCTTCGGATAGCCCCGGCGCTGACCACCAACGCGGGGACGACCATGAGCGAAAATCCGAGCAACAGTTTGCGCTGGAAGGTCACATGTAAAAGCTAACCGGTACCATGGCGATGGTTAGATGTTTTCAGGTCTATAATGAGCTTGGGCATGGCTTTCTCGAATCGGTGTATACGGAAGCAATGGCGGGGGAGCTACGTCAGGCGGGACTACGCATCGATCGTGAAGTACCCCCTGGCTGTCATCACAAGTATGGCCACCGCATCAACGCTCGAGCGTTTATTCCTCGAGTGGCCACCGACTGATCAGTGTTCACCCGCGTTGATCCGTGGCAACCTACATCAGTGTTCACGGGCAACAGCACTGGTCTGCTGGTCCTCGCCAGTCGTAATGGTGACCTCCACCGACATCCCCGGCCTAAGGGGTGTCGTGGTCTGGGTAGGCTGGTCGACCTCGATCTTGACCGGAATGCGCTGCACCACCTTGGTGAAGTTTCCGGTGGCGTTGTCGGGCGGCAGAAGGGCAAACCGGGCGCCTGTAGCCGGACTCAGGCTCACCACCCGGCCCTGGAATTCATGGCCGGGGTAGGCGTCGACCGTGAACTCAGCCCGGTCCCCGACCCTCACGTTCGTTAGCTGGGTCTCTTTGAGGTTTGCCGTCACCCACACGTCGCTATCCGGTACGATCGACATGAGAGTCTGTCCGATCTGCACCAGAGCGCCGCTCTCTGCGTTGCGTTTGGCGATCGTTCCCGAGATAGGGGCGGTGATATAGGCGTAGCTGAGCTGAAGCCGGGCGTTGTCGACCTCCGCCTCCGCGGCAGCCAATCGTGCGTCGGCACTCCGGACGGCGGCCCCGGAAGCTGAGACCTGGCTGCCGGCCGCCGCCGCCTGCCGCCGTGCAGCCTCCAGGTTAGCCCGGGCGGTGGTGAAGGCAGCCTCGGCAGCGTCGAGCTGCTGCGCAGGGACAATCTTTTGGGCCGCCAGCTGGCGAATGCGCGGCAGGTCGGCAGCCGCCTTCTTGTAATCGCCTTCCGCCGCGGCCACCGCCGCGGTAACCGAGGCGGCCTGGGACCGGGTTGCCTGGAACTGGGCCCGAGCCTCGCCGGGGCGGCCACGGCCTCCGCCCGCCGCCTGCGCTGCATGCAGATCGGCCTCGGCCTGCTCCAGCTTCACCTTTAGGTCGCGATCATCCAACACTACCAGGGTGTCTTCAGCCTGCACGTGCTGGTTGTCATCCACTAGCACTCTCGAGACGAACGCGGCGACCCGCGGAGCAATCAGGGTGATATGGGTGTCCACCTGCGCATTGTCGGTGGTGACGTGGTGCCTGGAGAACAGGTATCGGCGGATTCCCCACACGGCCAGCGCGAGCACCAGCACGCCGACGATGAGGAGCGGAAGCCGCCGGCGCTTGATAGTTGGCGCGGGTGCGGCCTCGGGCACCTCTGGTGTCTCGGAAGCCATGTTGCCGTCTCGTTCGGTAAACGTTCAATGAAGTTGATCGATGACGCCTAACGCGCGATAGGCACCCACCCGTGCCGTCCCGTAGTTCACCCGGGCTTGGATCAACGCGTCATGGGCCGCGATCACCGAGCTTTGGGCGTTGGTCGTTTCTACGCTGCCCGCGACCCCAGCCCGAAACCGCTCCTGCGCCTCGCGCAGCTCGCGATCGGCCAAACGGACCCGCTCGCCCGCTATGGACAGCTGCTGTTCGGCTGAGCCAAGGTCGAGCACCGCCTGGCGAGCTTCGGTCTCGACCTGGTTCGCGAGATCGCGCTCGCGGATCTCCTGAATCTCGAGCCGGGCCTCCTGCTCTTGGGAGCGGTTCTGGCGACGAAATCCGTCCAGGATCGGTACGCTCAGAAGCAGCTGAAGGTTGTAGGTACTAGCGATTGAGCTGGTGCTCCGACCGCTTTCGGTATACGCCCCGTTGAAGCCCAGGCTGGGCAGGTATTCGTACCTGATCGCTCTCAGATTGCGGCGGACGGCCTGGGTTCGGGCGCGCTCGGCTGCCAACTCAGCCCGGTGCTCCCGAGCGAAGCGGGCGGCTTCGTCGGGCTGACGCGGGATAGTGAGTGGGGCGAGGCCCAGCGTGTCGGCCAACTGGAGTCGGCTGCCGGATGGAAGGTCAAGCGCACGCACCAGATCAAGCCTGGCCCGATCCTCCGTGTTCCGAGCAACCTCCAGCTGCGTCCGCACGGAGGCGAAGCTCACTTCACTGCGGGTAGCATCGATGGCGGGGTTCACTCCGGCCTGCACCAACTGCCGCGCCTGGGCCAACAGCTCAGCTGCTATCGCACTGTCTGCGCTGCGGGCACGCACCGCTTCCTCGGCACTGAGGACCCGTAGATACGCGAGGCCGGCCGTCGCGCCGGAGATCTCACCGACCGCCTGCGCATCCAATCCCGCGGCAATGGCCGTATCCCGTCCCGCACGCAGGCGCGCGATGGCGCCGGCATCGAACAGGGTTTGAGAGACGCGGAGCTGGAGCGAGTAGATGTTGAAGGGATCGGTGACACCGGTCGCTACCGGGAGACCGAACTCGTCCAGATTGAGCGTTTGCCGGGTCAGGGAAGCTCGACCACTGATGTTCGGTAGCAGATCGGCCCGGCGTTGCCCGGTCCGCGCCTCCGCTGCCCGGACGTTCAGGTGGGCAATGGCCGCCTCCACTCCCTGCTGCCGGCCTAAGGTGATTGCGTCGAGGAGGGTGATGGGCCCGGATGGTCTCGTGGGGGTCTGCGCGGCCAGCGGCGTCGCGACCAGCACACCGCCGAAGATCAACCGGCCCAGAAAAACGCGCATGATTGAGAGACTCAGCTCCAAAACCAGGGCACCGCATTCACCGGTGTCGCCGCCAATAGGAAGCAGGAAACTAACGGGCCTCACAGCTTTTGGAGTTCTTCCCACCACAGGGACGTAACGGGGAGCGCCGTAGGCCAGCAGGCACCTGGAAATGCGGCAGCGGAGCCGAACTCTTCCTAGTCATTAAGCGGCCGACCTGCAGGGCCTTGCAGTGACTGTGCTCACCGCAGCCGCAGCCGGTTTGGCTAACCTTCATACAGGCAGAATTCATCTTGCTCTGCTCTCTTTAATTTCGTAGCTTGTCGGTAACCTGCTGCGGGAGGTCCTGCCGATGTCGGACGCATTCCTCAGCTCCGACGACTTCGACGAACAAGCCCATCACCTCTACAACGAAGGCCACTACGATGAAGCCCTAAGCGTTTTGAATGAAGGCATCGCGCTGTACCCCCACGCCGTCGAATTGCACATCGGAAGAGCCTACGCCCATCTGGCCCGGGAAGAGTATGCCTGGTCCCGGCGGAGCTTCGAGCAGGCACTCGCTCTGGATCCAGATCATGAAGACGGACTGGCCGGCCTCGGTGAAACCCTGCTCAAGCTGGGTGACCGGGCCGGTGCCATGCGAGCGATGGAGCGAATCCTCCAGCTGGGATTTCAGGACGATCACGAGCTCATGCTGCAAATCGGCCGCGCCCTGTTCCGGGAAGGCCTGGTAGCGCCGGCGCATCGCTTCTTCGACCTGGCAGCCGCCGCCCACCCCGAGTCTCCTGATGCCGCTGCCTGTCTCGGTTATGCCGCTCACCGCTTGGGTAACGACGCGGGCTCGCTTTACTGGCTTCGCCGGGCGCTGGAGATCGACGCTGGGTACAGCGAAGCCCGGATCTACCTGGCCAATCTGCTGTACGATCGCGGCGAAAGCGAAGCGGCCCTGCACCAGCTGGAGCGTACCCAGCCGGAGGAGCATTATGACGAGCTCGGGATCTGGCGGCACATCGAGCTGAAAAAGACCATCTATCGTCTACCCGACGAGGACCCGGAACTGGCGCCGTGGCTGGTGCGACTCAGCGAAGTGGCGGGTGAGCCCGATGCCA
The DNA here is from genome assembly GCA_046726475.1 of Gemmatimonadota bacterium. Classification (GTDB taxonomy): domain Bacteria; phylum Gemmatimonadota; class Gemmatimonadetes; order Gemmatimonadales; family GWC2-71-9; genus CAVVWJ01. The sequence continues at coordinate 27,017 of JBKPAO010000036.1, forward strand.
TCGACATGCTGCTGGCCGAGGTGGAGGCTCAGCAGGCCGACGGGGGGGTACGGGATCCGCATCAACTGGAGCTTTTCGGGACGCTGCTCAGTGAACTCCACGCCATGCAGAAGAAACCCGGGCAGAGCGAGTCCCATCTGATCATGACACTGGCCGGCCACTCGATCCGGGGTACCTGGGAAGAAATTCTTCAGCAGATGAAGGCCGCCGACCGGGAATGGGCTCAAGGGTCAATGACCGACTTCATGGCCAGTCTGGCGCGGCGAGGCCAGGCCGAGACCGGCGTGGTGATCCCGACGACCGATCCCGAGGCGTTCATCAAGGGCAGCGCCGAGGCGGGAGTGCTGCGAATCGTGCAGTGACTCCGTAAACGGTCAACAGTGAACGGTGAACGGGCGTCCAGTTAAGTTTGGACGCCCTGTTTCTTTCCGGAGCCAAGGACTCGCATGACCGCTGCATCAACCCCGTCACCGATGACCGCTCACGGTTCGCGCCGTTGGACCGAAGGCGTTCATCGCCACGTCCTCCCCAACGGCTTGACGCTGCTGATACAGGTGGATTATTCCGCCCCAGTGGTCGCTCTGGTCACTCACGTGAAGGCCGGCTTCTTCGATGAGCCGGACAAATGGACCGGCATCTCTCATGTGCTGGAGCACATGTTTTTCAAGGGCACCGTTCGACGGGGTGTCGGCTCGATCGCCCGGGAGACCAAGGGAGTTGGTGGGTATCTGAATGCCGGAACCGGCTACGATCACACCAGTTACTTCACGGTGCTTCCTGCATCCAGTCTTCCCCAGGCACTGGACATCCAGTCCGATGCCCTGCGGAACTCGATCATCGACCAGGGCGAGCTCGCGCGGGAGCTCCAGGTCATCATCCAAGAGGCCAAGCGCAAGCGCGACACGCCGAGTGCAGTGGCCCAAGAGACACTGCACGAGGTGATGTTCGACCGCCACCGTATCCGGCGCTGGCGCATTGGCCACGAAGCGGATCTCGCCAAACTCACGCGGGAGGACGTCGTCTCGTACTATCGGTCCCGCTACGTGCCCGAACGGACGGTAGTCGCGATTGTCGGTGCCATCGATCCTGCCGCTGCGCTGGACCTGGCAACAGCCCGCTATGGTGACTGGCCCAGGGCTCCCGGCGCCGTCGACCCGTCTCCGGAAGAACCGTTGCGACGAGAAGTTCGGGCCCGGACCCTCCGAGGTGATATCAGCCAGGCCGAACTGGTGCTGGGATGGAGGACGGTGCCCGCCCTGCATGATGATGCCCCGGCACTCGACATGGCTGCGGCGGTGCTCGCGGCTGGTCGGGGGAGCTTGTTGTACCAGGCATTGCGGGAGCCGGGGTTGGTAACCTCGATCTCGGCGCACAACTATACCCCAACCGAGCTGGGGGTGTTCAGCGTGGGGGCGGACCTCGCTCCTGAGATGCTCGAACCGGCCGTGGAGAAGATCGCCGAGTCTGTGTCCCGGCTGAGCCTACTGGGGCCGAATGTCGAAGAGCTTCGTCGCGCCCGCACCCTCCTGGAGGCGCGCTGGGCCAGGCGACTCGAGACCATGGAGGGCAAGGCTGCTGCCCTTGCCGCGGCCGAAGCCCTGGAACACGTATCGTTCCTGGACCGGGAATATGCTGCGCTTCAGGCAGTGGACGCGGACGCGGTCCGAGAGGCCACCAGACGGTATCTCCAGCCGGACAGCATATCCGGGGTGGTGTATTTGCCTACCGGGGCCGGGCCCGAGCTGACACCCACCTTGCTGGAGCGGAGCTTCGCAGTCACCCCCCTCAACCCGGGTTCTCCTCTCCCGCTGCCGCGACGACCAGTGCCCCCGATTGTACAGGTACCTGCCTCCCGTGAAGCCGAGGTCGAGCATACCCGATTGAACGGCATCGACCTATTGGTTCGGCGCAAGACCGGGGTTCCCCTGGTCACGCTCGGACTGTACTCGCCGCGACTGGAGTTCGATCCCCCGGCGCAGGCCGGACTCGGCGCGCTGCTGGTCAGAGGGGCCGTGCGTGGAGCCGGCGAGATGGATGCCGGGGAGCTGGCATTTGCCTTCGAGCAACTAGGAGGGAGTTTGGCCCCCTCAGCCGCATCGGATTGGCTGGGATTCAGTACGACCGTGCTGTCCGAGCATCTCGCGGAGGCCGCTGTCCTTCTCGATCTCGTTTTCCGCACGCCGCGGCTGAACGACCGCGAGCTGGAGACGGAGCGGAGCCTGATGATGACAGAGGCTGAGCAGGTGTCCGATGACATGTTCCGCTATCCGTTTCAGCTCGGTTTTGCTGAAGCGTTCGGCGATTCGGGCTATGGTTTGCCGGTGGGCGGCCTGCCCGAAACCTTGCCCGCGATATCGCCGACCGACGTCCGAGCCTGGCATAGCGGTGCCTTCCTCCGGAGCCGGCCGGTTGTAGTGGCAGTAGGCGACGTAGATCCCCGTCAAGCGAGCGCCACCTTGGCCGGAGTGTTTCGGGACTACCCGGCGCTCGCGGACGGTCGCAGGCCGGATCAGCAGATCCGCACCATCAGCGGGAGCAGCTCCAGCCGGATCGCTCACCGGGAGAAGGCTCAGGCCGCCCTCGCAATGATCTTTCCCGGGCCCGCCAGGCGCGATCCCAACCGAGTTGCCGCCGAGGTCTGGGCCGCGGTCGCCAGCGGGCTGGGGGGCCGAATGTTCGAGGCGTTGCGCGACCGGCGCTCGCTGGCCTATACGGTGCTCGCCTCCAGCTGGCAGCGCGGCCGTGCCGGAGCGCTGGTCACCTACATCGCCACCTCACCCGAGCGCGAGGAAGAGGCGCGGGCAGCTATGCTGGAGCAACTCGATCTCTTCACCCGCGCGCCGGTCACCGAAGAGGAGCGGCTCCAGGCGATCAACTACCTCGCGGGCCAGGCCGAGCTCGCGCGCCAAAGTGCGGGCGCACTGTCCGCAGAGATCCTGGAGGCGTGGCTGATCGGGAACGGACTATCGGACCTTCAGGATCCTGCTGGCGCGTTTCGCGCCGTCACCGCGGAGGATGTTTTGCGGGTCGCACGGGAGAACCTGGACCCGTCGCGGAGGGCCGAGGGGATTGTGCGGGGGACTGGAATCAGGTCGCCAGCCGGCGGCTGATCACGTCAATGCCCTTTCCGACATCGGCTGGTGCTCGGGCTACGATGTCGACCAGGCAGATTCCCTCTGCCGGAGCGCAGTGCAGCACGATATGCCCTTCCAGGCAAAGCAGCGCCACTGCGATGTCCCCGGCTCCTTCCCTCGCGACTGGTGGCCCCAGCCCCGGCATGCCGACTGCTCCCGCGGCAGCGACCACCAGGGCCGATAGCCCGTCGGTGTCCCGGAGCCGCTCCGGATTGAGATCGGTAAACTCGAGCAGGTAGTGGTTAAAGGTGGCGTTCACCAGACGCCTACACTCGAGCGGGGGAGTGCGCGACTGCTTCCCGGTATCCCTCCGGAATCCCAACATCAAAAAACGTGGCAGGATTCATCACACCGGCCAAAGCTTCCCGGGTGGCCAAACGCTGGAGGACCGGCACATCGTCCAGCTCCTTTCCCGGTTGGAGATCCCGGCTTAGCTCGTCGAACTCTGCGAGGATGTCGCCCCCGAAGGCCATCCGGCCGATCGGCGTGACCGCGGCCTCGGCGCCGGCCGTGTCGAACCTTCCAGCACCCTTGTCGGCGACCGCGATGACTCGGAGGGATCCCGAGGCGTCCTGGCGAACGGTCGCCCTTCCGGTAGCCCCCTTGGTAGCGGCTTCCTTCTTCTCAATCGCGGTGAGTAGCACCGTCGCCAAACCGGTCGAGCGATAAGTCGCCAGTACTGCGGCAGAAGGATTGGGACCATGAAATAGATTATCGGGCAAAAGCGCTAGAAAGGGAGATCCGGCCAGTTGATCTCGCGCCCGCAGGAACGCGTCACCCAATCCCCTGGGATGGTCCTGAGGCACGAACTCGAGCTCGAGTGGTCCCGGATAGTTTCGGGCTACCGTTTCGAGCACAGGCTTGTGCGGATTGGTGATAATGATTGCCCGCAGCAATCCCGCTGCCGCCGCCTCATCCAGCGCCCAGTACAACACGGGCTTGAGTCCAACTGGGAGGACCTCCTTGGGAAGCCACCGGGTGATCGGATGCAGGCGGGTACCCAGCCCCCCGCACGGAATCACCGCCGTGTCGAGCGTCATGAGATGGAGGGGGTCACGAGGAAGGGCGGAGCAGGAGGGCGGACCAGGGTATCTTGTACGCTCACGATTGCCGAGGGAGAAGCGTGACCGAAGCTAGTCCGGCACGGAGGGGGGAGCAAGGCCGCGTGCGGTGGACAGCGGCCGACCTGATCAGCCTTCTCCGCATTCCGCTCGCAGTCGCATTCGTGCTGGTGTCTCACAATGGATGGCGGCTGGTGATCGTCGCGGCCGCGGCTCTCACCGATCTCCTCGATGGCCCGGTCGCACGCCGCTTCGGCAGCTCTCCTTTTGGGGCAGTTCTCGATCCCATTGCCGACAAGGTGTTCATGGCGGCTGCTGTGGGAGTGGTGGCATTCTCCGGCCGGCTGGAGGTATACGAGATCGTCGGAGTTCTGCTGCGCGACATCGTTGCAACCGTCGCCTTCGTCATCACTTTGGTGTCTCATCAGCCGAGGGCCATCCCGGCACGTTCCAGCGGCAAGGCAGTGACGGTGGCGCAGATCCTGACTCTCGTCGCGTTTCTCGTGAATTCTCCTTATCTGCGGCCGATCGCCTGGGCGACTACGGTGATTGCCATCATCGCCATTTGGGACTACTACCGCGTGGCGCCCCGGGCCCAGCGGCGGCTGGGGGATGGGTGATGGGGCAAGAGACCAAGCAGATCGTGCTGAATTGGGAGGAGGGACTCCGCTTCCACGGCGGTGAGCCGGCGGGCCCATCCATCACCATCGACGGCGACAACGCTGCCGGCCCTGGACCGATGTTGAGTCTCCTGCTTGCGGCGGCGTCGTGCAGCGGCTCTGACGTGGTCATCATTCTCGAGAAGATGCGAGTAAAGCTGCGGGAATTCCGGATCGAAGCCGCCGGCGTTCGGAGAGAGGAAGATCCGAGACGGTACGTTGCTATTCACCTGACCTACCGAATTAGCGGCACCGGATTGGATGAAGCCAAGGCTCGCCGGGCGATCGATCTCTCGCTAGAGAAATATTGCTCGGTGGTTCACTCGCTCGCAGCCGACATCGCCATTACCTATGCGCTGTCGCTGGCGTGAGCTGCTTTCCTGTGCTGGAACACTTCTGACGGCAGCACCGGCAGCGGCGCAACAGACCCGGGAAATCGGAGTTCAATCAATTGCGGCCTTTGCTGATCCGGCTGCGGTCGTCGCCGGAGCCTATGGGGCATGGCACCCTTCTGGGCGCACCCGTCTGTCCGCGAGCTTGGGGCTAGGCATCGCAGACCGGGAACTCGCCTGGCGGGCGGAGGCCCTCGGGCACTTCCTCCTCAGCCCGGAGGAGCGGCGGCGACCGGGATTTTATTTCGCCGGCGGCATTGCCGGAACTGGAGGGCCTGTTAGCCGCGGGTACCTAGTGCTTACACTCGGACTGGAGCAGCAGCCCCAAGCCCGATCAGGCTGGGCCCTCGAGGTAGGGGTCGGTGGAGGATTCCGCTTGGCGGCGGGTTACCGGTGGAGATTTACGGCGGGGGTAGGGGGAAAATAAGAACGCCCCGAGGATCCTCTCGGGGCGTTTTCGACCTTCGTTCGGCTCGCTCAGACCACGCCGGAGGCCATTGGCTCAACCCGGCGGACTGGTTGGCAGTACCGCTCGCCCAACGTCCGCAGCTGGGCCAACTCCTGCTCGCTCAGATCCTCGTAGCGGTCAGAGATGTAGCCCATCGTATCGTCGAACCAGTCCTTCTGATGCTCGGGGAGAGCGTCGATGACACCGCAACGGAGGATATGGCTGAACAGTTCATCACGAGCCTGAGAAAACGAGGCCGCCTCAGGAACACTACGATTCTTCTTCTTACCCATGCACCATCCTTATAGAGAGCAGAGTACAAATCTATGCAGCGCTAAAGATAGCGGATTGCACTAATTGGTGCAAAAGGGCTGCCAGTTAGGAACTGGGGGCTGAAAACCGGCCAATACCTCTCTGTTTCGAGGGTTTTTTGGTCGCGTCCACTCCCAGCTTTCAGCTGCCAGCTCTCCAGCCCACCTAGCTCCCCAGCTCCTCATTATCTTTATCAGCCCGAATGGCTTGAACTCCAGCGAGAGCGACACGGCTCTCGAGGTCGCTATGGCAGAGCATGACGAGGTGTATGACAACAAGAGAGCGGAGCGGCTGGCTGCCCTCCTGCGATCGCTGGCGGCGCGGATCCAGGAACTCGACCGTGCGGGCCACCTGCTCCGGGGGGGCCCCGAGCTCCTTCGGCTGATGGGAGATGCCCGGAGCGAGCTGTTCCATTACGAGGTTCGGAGCACGTACGACACGCCAGAGGTGGCCGATAACCGGCGTATCGTGGAAGAGGCCCAGCGCCAGGATTCCTTCCTACCAGACGACCCCGAGGACGATGAGCAATGGCGACGCCCCAGGCCGGAGTAAAGCGCTTCTATGCAGTACTCGCGGTGCTTACCCTGGCGGGGCTCGGCGTTCTAGCCTTCCTGATCTTCAAACCTCAGACGGTGAGTATTCCCGCCAACGTCGTGGTTCAGGCATCCGATACATCGGGGTTTCGCGGGTACCTCAAGGGCTCTCCGGACGCGCCAGTGGAAATCACCGAGTTTGCCGATTTCCAGTGCCCATTCTGCCAGACCTTTGCCACTCTCCAGATGCCCACCATTGACGAGCGGCTTATTCAAACCGGCCGGGTCCGCTGGCGGTACCGCGACTTTCCCCTGCAGCAACATCCGTTTGCAAGGCTGGCAGCTCACTCGGCGGCCTGTGCGGACGAGCAAGGCAAATACTGGGACCAGCACCAGCGGATTTACGAGGGTCAGTCAGAGTGGTCCGAAGCGCGGGATGCAGGGTCCATTTTCCGCAACTACGCCAAAGCCGTGGGCCTGGATCTCGGCCGTTACGACGCCTGCATGAAAGCAGGGAAGTACGCCGGCCGCATCCAGGCGAGCTACAACGAGGGAGTGCAAGTCGGCGTCAACTCGACCCCGACGCTCCTGATCGGCGATCGGCTGTACAAAGGGCGTTTCGATTCGGATGCGATAATCAAGATGGTGGACTCGCTGGCACCGCGCCGTTCGAAGTGATCCTTTCCTGATGCTCTATCGTATGACCACGGCGTTGCTGAGCTTGGCCGGCTTGTTCATCTCTGCCTATCTCTACCTCTATAAGATCGGAAGGATCGGTAGTTTGGCCTGCGGGACCGGCGGCTGTGAGACGGTGCAACTCAGCCCCTGGAGCCGTTTCGCGGGCCTGGAGGTTTCGCTCATCGGGCTGATCGGCTATGCCGGGCTGCTTGTCATCAGTCTCGTCGCGCTGCAACCTGCCTGGGCAGGGCGACGTGGTGCTGCCACCATCTTGGCGGCGCTTGCGGGCGTTGGGGTTCTCTTTGCGGCATACCTGACTTTCCTCGAGCTGTTCGTCATCCACGCGATCTGCCGCTGGTGCGTCGGTTCGGCGGTCATCATTCTGGCCATTTTCATTGTGGCATTAATGGATCGGCAGAGGCTCGCACCGGGTCGAGACGCTGAGTGATCCAGAAGGCCAAGTCTCCTTCGGGGAAACGGCTGGCGATACTCGCCTTGGGTGCACTCGGGGTGGTGTATGGGGACATCGGCACCAGCCCACTCTACGCATTCAAGGAATGCTTCTTCGGGCCCCATAGCTTCCCCGTGACCACGGGAAACGTGCTGGGCATCCTGTCGCTGATCTTCTGGTCGCTCAACTTCGTGGTCACCTTCAAGTATCTCTCGATGGTCATGCGGGCGGACAACCGGGGCGAGGGCGGGATTCTCGCCCTCCTGGCCCTCGTGCGGCCCAGCGGACCGCTGACTCGCACCGGGCGGTTGTTGATCACCACTGGTCTGTTTGGCTCGGCACTGCTCTACGGCGACGGCATCATCACGCCGGCTATCTCGGTGCTCAGCGCCGTGGAAGGTCTCAGTGTGGCCACCCCGGCGCTGACGCATTGGGTGGTGCCTATAGCCTTCATCATCATTCTCGCGCTGTTCGCGTTCCAGCGGCGGGGCACTGCCGGGGTGGGTGCGGTGTTTGGCCCAGTGACGGGCATCTGGTTTATCTGCATCGCGGTGTTTGGGATAATGGGCATCCTCCGGGAACCGGGGGTGCTCCGGGCGCTCGACCCCCGTTACGCCGTGGACTTTTTTGCCCGCGAGGGGCTCACCGGAATAACCATCCTGGCCGCGATCATTTTGGTAGTCACTGGAGGAGAGGCCCTCTACGCCGATATGGGTCACTTCGGCCGTAAACCGATACGGCTGGCCTGGTTTACTCTCGTCCTTCCGGCGCTGATGCTCAATTACTTCGGGCAGGGGGCGCTGATCCTGAACGACCCGGGTGTCGCTCGCAATCCGTTTTATGCCCTGGTCCCAGGTTGGGCTCTCTATCCCATGGTGGGGGTGGCGACGGCTGCTGCCGTCGTGGCCTCGCAGGCGCTCATTTCCGGCGCGTTCTCCTTGACCCGGCAGGCGATCCAGTTGGGGTACAGCCCGCGAATGAAGATCATCCATACCTCCAGCAGCACCATTGGGCAGATCTACATCCCGTCGGTGAACACCGCTCTGATGCTGGCGTGTCTCGGCCTGGTGGTCGGCTTTCGGGACTCCGGCGCTCTGGCACTCACCTACGGTGTTGCCCTGTCGGGGACGATGACCATCACGACCATTCTCTTTGCCATTGTGATGCGGCGCCTGTGGAATTGGAGCAAGTGGAAGGTTGGAATCATCACGGCGCTGTTCCTGACCGTAGACCTCGCATTCGTCTCCGCCAACATGCTCAAGGTGCCCAACGGCGGATGGTTGCCGCTACTGGTGGCGGCGGGGGTGTATCTGTTGATGTCGACCTGGAAGAAGGGGCGGGTGCGGCTCTCGCACATCGTGCGGGAGAATACGCTCCCAATCGAGCTCTTTCTGCAGGATATCCGGCGACGGCAGCCCCATCGGGTAGGGGGAACGGCGGTCTTCATGACCTCCGACTCGGACGGGGCGCCTCCCGTCCTGCTCCACCATCTCAAGCACAACAAGGTCCTGCACCAAAAGGTCATGCTCATGTCGGTGCACACTGAGGAGATTCCTCAGGTGGCACACCGGGAACGGGTACGGTGCAGTGAACTGGGCGAAGGATTCTACCAGGTCAAGGTACACTACGGCTTCATGGAGACGCCGGACGTGCCCGACGTACTCCGAGACCTGTCACGGGAGGACGACAAGGGCAAGCCGGTGCCGGTCAAGCTGGCGGACACGACCTTCTACCTGGGTCGCGAAACCTTGATTGCCATACCGAGCTCCAAGCTGGCCAAAGCCGATGGCGCTCGACCCGAGGGGAGGAGGATGGGACGGTGGAGGAAAAAGCTGTTCATCTTGATGACCCGGAACGCGCAGTCCGCGACGGCCTATTTTGGCCTTCCCCCCAACCGGGTCGTCGAGCTGGGCGCTCAGATCCAGTTCTGAATGGCCACAAGCAGGATTGAACCCGCGGGCTCAGTAGCGCGCAGGGAGAGCTACAGGCGCGCCACGCTGCTGAGTCTCAGCCTGGGTGCGCTGGGCGTGGTCTATGGCGACATCGGCACCAGTCCGCTGTACGCCTTGAAAGAATGCTTCGCACCCGAGTACGGGGTATCTCCGACGCGGGAAAACGTGCTCGGGATTCTGTCGCTCATCTTCTGGTCGCTCAATTTCGTAGTCTCATTCAAGTACCTCCTTTTTATCATGCGGGCGGATAACCGGGGCGAGGGCGGGATCATGGCGCTGCTCGCCCTGCTCCACCCCCGCCGCGAGGGAGCTCACTCCAGGAAGCTCTTGATAGGGTTGGGCCTGTTCGGCGCCGCACTCCTTTACGGCGATGGCGTCATCACGCCGGCGATCTCGGTGCTCAGCGCGGTGGAAGGGATTGCGGTCGCGACCCCGGCCCTCGGCAGGACCGTGCCCCTCGTTGCTTCGGTCATTCTCATTGCCCTGTTCTGGTTCCAGAGCCGCGGGACTGCAAAGGTGGGCGCCGTGTTCGGGCGGGTAATGCTGGTGTGGTTCGCTGCTATCATGGTTTTGGGCGTCCGAGGCATTCTGCAGAATCCCGGTGTCGTTCGGGCACTCAATCCCCTCTACGGGATCGATTTCATGATCCGCGACGGAGAACGGGGCTTCCTGATTCTCGGAGCGGTGGTCCTGGTGGTGACCGGGGCGGAGGCGCTTTACGCCGATATGGGCCATTTCGGCAAACGGCCTATCCGGGTGGTGTGGTTTACCGTGGTGCTTCCAGCGCTGATGCTGAACTACTTAGGGCAAGGTGCGATGCTGATCAGCCACCCCAGCGCAGCCAGAAATCCATTCTACAGTTTGGTGCCTGCCTGGGCGCTGTATCCCATGGTCGTGGTTGCCACTGCCGCCGCCGTGGTGGCGTCCCAGGCACTCATCTCCGGGGCCTTCTCGCTGACCCGCCAGGCGGTCCAGCTGGGCTACAGCCCCCGGGTTACCATCCAGCACACCTCACAAACCGAGATCGGCCAGATCTACCTGCCGGGGGTCAACCGCACTCTGGCGGTCCTCTGCGTCATTCTGGTGTTGGGATTCGGCAGCTCGGGCAACCTCGCTTCGGCCTATGGGATAGCTGTTACCGGCACAATGACCATTACCACGCTGCTCTTCTGTCAGGTCGCCCGTGATCGCTGGCATTGGAGAACGTGGCAGGTGGTGGGTTTGGGGAGTCTGTTCCTGATTGTCGATCTGTCGTTTCTCGGCGCCAACCTGGTGAAGATCGCCAAAGGCGGCTGGTTCCCTATTCTCGTGGCGGTGGTGGTCTACATCCTGATGACCACCTGGAAGCGGGGCCGCAATGCCGTCACCGCGATCCTACGCGAGAACTCGCTCCCGATCACACTGTTCTTGCAGGACATGCAACGGCGCCAGCCTCCGCGAGTGCAGGGTACCGCGGTCTTCATGACATCCGATCCCGGTGGGGCACCGGTCGTCCTCCTGCACCACCTCAAGCACAATAAGGTGCTGCATGAGCGGCTGATCATCATGTCCATCGAGGGAGAAGAGATTCCCCAAGTGCAGCCGGACGCTCGGGTCGAGCTCAAGGAAAGGGGGGAGGGGGTCTACCAGGTCGTCGGGAGGTACGGCTTCATGGAGTCACCCGATATCCCTGGACTGCTCGGTTCTCTCAACGGTCGAGGTATGGTGGTCAAGCCGCTGGAGACCAGCTTTTACCTGGGGCGGGAAACATTGTTACCAACCGGGGCATCCAAAATGTCGAACTGGCGCAAGAAGCTCTTCATCGTAATGGCTCGGAACGCCCAATCGGCAACGGCTTTCTTCAATCTTCCGCCCAACCGCGTGGTCGAGCTGGGAGCGCAGATTCAGTTTTAGCTCCTAGCTTTCCTTCTCTTCGTACATCTCCTTTAGGCGATTCACCACCGCTGGATCCGCCAGCGTCGTCGTGTCTCCTAGCGTTCTACCCTCCGCGATGTCCTTGAGCAGCCGACGCATGATCTTTCCGCTCCGAGTCTTGGGAAGGTCGGCAGAAAAGAGGATGTCGTCCGGCCGGGCGATGGCGCCGATTTTCTTCACCACATGGTCCTTGAGATCGTCCTTGAGCGTGGGGGAAGCCTGCTTTCCTTCCTTGAGCGTGACGAAGGCGGCGAGCGCCTGGCCTTTGAGGTCGTGCGAGCGTCCCACCACCGCGGCCTCGGCCACAGCGGGGTGGTCGACCAAGGCGCTCTCTACTTCCATGGTGCCGATCCGGTGGCCGGCCACATTCAGCACGTCGTCAACCCGGCCCAGAATCCACCAGTAGCCCTCCTCGTCCAATTTGGCTCCGTCGCCGGCGAAGTAGCGGCCGGGGAACCGGCTCCAGTAGGTCTCCCGGTATCGGGCGTCGTCGCCGTAGATCGTTCGCAGCATTCCCGGCCAAGGCTGGGTTATGGTGAGAAAGCCGCCACCCTGCTCCAGTCCCTTGCCGGTCGAGTCCACGAGTTCGGCGGAGACTCCGGGAAAGGGGACGGTCGCGGATCCTGGTTTGGTGGTTGTGACACCCGGGAGAGGAGTGATCATGATCCCTCCGGTCTCCGTCTGCCACCAGGTGTCGACGATAGGACAGCGTCCTCGTCCGATGTGCTCCTGGTACCACATCCAGGCTTCTGGATTGATCGGCTCACCGACGGTACCGAGCAGCCGGAGGGTCGAGAGGTCGTGTTTGGCCGGGTGTTCGGTTCCCCACTTCATGAACGCCCGGATCGCCGTCGGTGCGGTGTAGAGCACCGTGACGCCATAGGTCTCGACGATGCTCCAGAACCGATCGCGCGCGGGCCAGTCCGGAGCACCCTCGTACATGAGGACGGTTGCCCCATTCGCCAGTGGGCCGTAGACCACATATGAATGTCCCGTCACCCATCCGATATCCGCGGTGCACCAGAAGACGTCTTCCTCTCTCAGGTCGAACACGTAACGGGTAGTCGCAGCGACCTGGGTGAGATAGCCGCCAGTGGTATGTACGATCCCCTTGGGCTTACCGGTGGTTCCCGAGGTATAGAGGATGAACAGCAGGTCTTCCGCGTCCATCGCTTCGGGCTCGTTCGAAGGCGACGCCGCGTGAAGCAGGCGATGCCACCAGTGATCCCGTCCTTCCAGCATCTCCGCCGCGGCCTCATCTCCCACCCGCCGCACCACGATGCACTGCTTGATCGATGGACAGTGCGCCAGGGCATCATCCGCAAACCGCTTGAGCGGTAGGATCTGACCTCGGCGATAGCCTCCGTCGGCGGTGATCAGTGCAACAGCTTGCGCATCGTTGATCCGGTCCCGCAGCGATTCGGCAGAGAATCCCCCGAAGACGACTGAATGCACTGCGCCGATTCTGGCGCAGGCCAGCATTGCGATGACGGCTTCGGGGATCATGGGGAGGTAGATGGCTACCCGATCTCCCCGGTGGATGCCCAGTGCCTGGAGGGCGTTGGCGCAGCGGCGCACCTCACGGGCCAGGTCCCAGTAGGTGAACACCTGACGGTCGCCCGGCTCACCTTCCCAGACAATGGCGGCCTTGTTGCGACGGGGACCGGACAGATGTCGATCCAGGCAGTTGGCCGCTGCGTTCAGCTTGCCGTCCACGAACCAGCGGGCATGCGGCAGCTTCCACTCGAGCACCTGACTCCAGGGCGACATCCACTCCAGCTGACGCGCCTGTTGCTCCCAGAAGTGTTTCCAGTCGCGGCCCGCGCTATAGAGAGCCTCGGTCGCGGCCGCACGGGCAGCGAACGCGCGCGGAGGTGGGAACCGACGTTGCTCGGAGAGAAGCGTATCGATCTGATCGTTCATGGTCAGGTGGGTGAGAGTCAGCACCAACCTAAGGGAGCAGGGCACCGGGTGTAAGAGTGGCGCAGTCCCACCCGCTACTTTTGCAGTAGTCTGCCGCGGAGTGCGGCGTGAGTCCCTGCTGCAAGACTTGGTAATGGGTCTCACAACAGATTGCGAATCCGATGTTTGTCGTGAGTGGCACCAGTCTCGCCTTTTTCCCAGGCGAGGGCGCGCGGTCGTATGCGGCCAAGCGCAGATCCGCCCGATAGAGCACACCCGGAGTGATTCGGGGCCGCAAAACTAGAGGTCTCACCAGGTCCCTGGTTGAGATAGCTCGGTGCCGAAGGAGGATGAGATGAGGTCGCCGCACGACGCAGAGCGCACCATGACTGCGCCCGAGACGCTCGGCCTGGACACCAGGGTCGAGATCCGGAAGGCCGCGGTCAAGTTGCTCGAGGAGATGCCGGAGGGAGTCGGACGGCTGGTCATCGATCTCGCCCGCACCCGCCATGTGGACTCGGCTGGTCTGGGAGCCCTCATGCTCATCCAGCGACGCGCCGCCGAGCGGCGGCAGGTCGTGGTACTACGGAATGCGAGTGAAGAGATCCGCTTCCTGCTGCTACTCACCAAGCTGGACGATCTCTTTCAGCTCGAGTCGGCACTGGCGTAATATGCCAGACCACAGGAGTCTCACCGTCTCCCGCCTTCCCGCTTCCTAGCCTCCCCTTCCTACAGTCCCGATTCGGCTGGACGGGCCCTCCAGTTTAGGTTAGAGTACCGCAAGTTCAGCTTCCTCCTCTCCCGGTGCCCAGCGCGCCGGCCCCAGGGGTGTTCAGATATGGCTAAGGGAAAGCGGCGGCGGCGCGTCTTGATCGTAGAGGACGAGCCGGCGCTCCGATTGAGCTATGAGCGAGCGTTCAATCCACGGTACGATCTGATCTTCGCTTCCACCGGCGCCGAGGCCCTGGAGCAACTCGAGCAGCACAAGCCGGATGTTGCCGTCCTGGACATGCGACTTCCCGACACCGATGGGGTCGACCTGCTGCGCCGCATTCGTCAGAGCCAACCCGAGCTTCCCGTCATCATCACCACCGCCTACATGAGCATCGAGCCTCAGCTCAAGGTTCTCGACCTTCCCCACTCGGGCTACATCGTCAAACCGTTCCGCCTCGACGAGCTCGGCGCGCGGATCGATGCCGTCTCATGACGGGGGCTCCCTCCTCGCTGCTCGCGGTCTTTCCCGCTCGTTCGGGCGAGTTCGAGTTCTCCAACAGATAGACCTTTCCCTCCAGCCCGGCGAGGTCCTGGCCGTGCTGGGACCCAACGGTGCCGGAAAGACTACCCTGTTACGACTCCTTGCCGGCCTCATGCGCCCGAGTGCCGGCGAGGTTCGAGTATTGGGGGAACGACTCAACGGCGTCTCGGATCGACGCCGGAGCGCCATCGGCTTTCTGTCTCATCAGTCGCTGCTCTACGATGATCTGACGTTGGAGGAGAACCTGGTCTTCGCGGCGCGCCTGCACGGCGTGACCCGTCCCCGGGCGGCGGCGACGGCAGCGTTGAGCGCAGCAGGCCTGGCCGAGCGGTCGGCCGAGTTACCCAGGAAATTGAGCCGGGGCTTGTTGCAACGGGTAGCCATCGCTCGGACGCTGTTGCACTCTCCCCGAATTCTTCTCCTGGATGAGCCTTTCACCGGCCTGGATGCCGTCGCTTCAGAGCGGCTCCGGACCGAGCTGGGTATGCGAATGGGAGAAGGCGTGGGAGCCGTAGTGGTGACCCATCACCTGTCGGAGATCTGGGATCTTGCTACGCGGGTGGCCGTGCTGATCGATGGACGCTGGGCGATCGAGGAAGCGAGGACCGGAAGCGTCGATACCTTCCTGACCCGCTACTATGGAATGACCCGTGCTTAGGTCCCTCGAACTCGCGCTGGCCGTGGCCGGCAAAGACATCCGGGCCGAGCTGCGAAGTCGAACTGCGTTGTTGACTGCTCTGGTCTTCGCCGCATTGGTCCTGGTGGTCTTCATTTTTGCCAGGGACCCGACTGCCCTTGCCGCCACGGCTCTCGCTCCCAGCGTGCTGTGGGTGACCTTCGCGCTCGCCGCGATGGTCGCAATGAACCGGGCCTTCACTGTCGAACGGGAGAACGCCGCACTCGATGGGGTCCTGCTTACGCCGATCCCCCGCGAGGCACTCTTTCTCGGTAAGCTCCTCGGCAATCTGGCATTCGTCGGTGCGGTGGAGCTAGTGACACTGCCGCTGTTCACCTTGTTCTTCAATGTGAGCCTGTGGGGGATACTGCCGGGTCTTCTTGGCGTGATGGCGCTGGCGACAATCGGTTTCGTCGCCGTGGGCACCATCTTCAGCGCCATGGCAGTGCGTACCCGATTCGCCGAGCTGCTGCTGCCGGTTCTGCTGCTGCCGTTCATGGTGCCACCGCTGATCGGCGCGGTGCAGGTTACCTCACGGCTGCTGGCCAACCGTCCATTGAGTGAGATGTTGGGCTGGCTTAGGTTACTCGCCCTCTATGACATCGTGTTCGTGACGTTGTGCACCCTGGCATTTTCGGCGGTCGTGGACGAGTGAGCCGATCCAACAGAACAGCAGATCGCGCGGCTAGGCTGATCCGCCGCGGACTCGGCGTGAGCGCGGCAGGATTCGCTGGCCTCGCGGTAGTATACGTGCTCGCACTGACATATGCTCCAATTGAGGCCCGTCAGGGCTTGGCTCAGAAGATCTTTTACGTCCACGTCCCGGCCGCCTGGAGCGCACTGCTAGCGTTCTCCCTGGTTGGGATCGCCAGTGCGGCCTATCTCTGGCTTCAGGATCCTCGGTTGGACCGCTTCGCTGCTGCCTCGGCAGAAGTGGGTGTGGTATTCAGCGGAGTCATGCTCACAACCGGGCCGATCTGGGCCAAACCGATCTGGGGTACCTGGTGGACCTGGGATGCGCGGCTGACGCTGACCCTGTTCCTATTTTTCCTTTTTGTCGGGTACCTCGCCCTGCGCGCGGCGGTTCACGATCCTGCCGAGCGAGCCCGCTTCAGCGCGGTGGTCGGAATTCTCGGCATGCTCCTGGTCCCCTTCATCCATCTCAGCGTCTATCTCTTCCGTACGCTGCATCCCCAGCCGATCGTGCTCAAACCCAGCGCACCCTCGCTTCCGCCAGAGATGCTTCGCACTCTTCTGGTTTCAACCCTGGTGTTTACGGTTTTGTATTTGGGCTTCGTGACCACCCGCTATGGCCTGGCCCTGGCGCAAGACCTACGGGAAGAGAGTGGGGATGGTACCTGAGCCACCCAACAACGGCGGATACCTCATCGCGGCGTATATCGTCGCAGCCGTCATCTTGCTGGGCTACTGGCTGAGGCTTCTGCGATTGGTCCGGAAGGCGCAACTCGGCAATCGTCGAGCTCCCAGCGCCTGAGGGTCTGGTTCAACCGAACGACTTAGTCTGAACGAATCAGTCCGACCGACGCCGGCGTGGTGGCGTGCGGGGTATCAGCACGTACTCCCACAGGATGGCGGCCAGAAGTGCCCCTGCTATGGGTCCAATCCAATAAACCAGCTGTCCCACCCACGCATTCGCGACGACCGCGGGTCCGAAGGCGCGAGCCGGGTTCATTGCTGCACCAGTGAGCGGACCACCGACCAGAATATCGAACAACAGCACCAGTCCGATACCGAAGCCACCGACCCGGGGTGCGTCCGGAGATACCGCGGTGCCGAACACTGCCGAGACCAGGAAGAAGGTCAGCACCAGCTCGATACCGATCGCCTGGCCCAAGGAAACCGAGCTCGCAATCACAGGCACCCCCAGCATCGAGGCGTGCACGGCGTGCAGTGGGAGGAGGAGCTTCACCAGGAACGCAGCGATGATCGCCGCAACCAGTTGGGTCAGAATGTAGGCAGCTGCGGATATCGGAGCGATTCGGCGGGTAACCAACAGCCCCAGTGTCACGGCCGGGTTGAGATGACCGCCCGAGATCGTCATGGTGGCTGTAATCATGACTGACAGGACTACTGCGTGGGCCAGGGCGATGCCGAGAAGACCGATTCCACTATTGGGAAAGCCGCCGTTCACCACGACCACGGCGGCTCCAATGAACACCAGGCCGAAGGTACCGATCGCCTCGGCGGTCAGGCGACGTGTCAGCGAAGGCATGCGCCAGTCCTTGAATGAGAGGTGCGGCAGCGCCGAATTGCGCGGCGAATTTATGGGCTTACTCGGCTCGCCGAAAGAGGAGGGCGGCGTTAATTCCGCCGAAGCCGAACGAGTTGCTCAGCAGGTAGTCGGGCTGGAGCTCCATACCCTGGTCGGGGACATGGCGCAGGTCGCAGGCAGGATCGGGTGAATCGAGGTTCACGGTCGGTGGCACCCAACGCCGCCGGCTGGCCAGGGCGCAGATGGCGGCTTCGATCGCTCCGCTCGCTCCCAGCGCGTGGCCGTAGTACCCCTTGGTGCCACTAAACGCAACACGGTAGGCGTGATCACCGAAGACCTGCTTGATGGAAGAAGTCTCGGTGGGATCGTTGAGCGGCGTAGAGGAACCGTGGGCGTTGATATAACCAATCTCATGCGGAGCGACGTGGGCCTCGACGAGTGCGTTGCGCATGGCGCGGGCTGCCTGCTTACCATCGGGCCTGGGCGCGGTCATGTGGTGAGCGTCGTTGGTCAGGCCGAACCCGCATACCTCCGCGTACACCGGCGCGCCACGTGCCAGGGCACGCTCTCGCTCCTCGAGTACCAGCACCGCCGCGCCTTCCGCCATGACAAAGCCGTCGCGCCCCAGATCGAACGGGCGGCTCGCGTGCCCCGGGTCGTCGTTACGGGTCGACATCGCCCGGATGATGGCAAACGCCCCGAAACACAGCGGCGCCAGTGGTGCCTCGGCCCCACCGGACACCATGATGTCCGCTTCACCTCGGACGATTGCGCGGAAGCCTTCGCCGATGGCGATGGCGCCCGAGGCGCAGCTCATTCCATTAGTCGAGTTCGGGCCGGTGAACCCGAACTCGATCGCGATGTTGCAGCTGGCTGCTCCTGCGAATACGGTGAGCGCCAATCCCGGATCCACAGCACGGGGGCCTTCCATCAAGAAGTTCCGGTATTGCGCCTCTCCATGGGCCACACCCCCTAGAGCGGTACCCATGGTCGCACCGATCCGGTCGGGGTCCTCCCGAGCGAAGTCGAGCTCTGCATCAGCCAGCGCCATTCGGGTTGCAGCGACACTGAACTGCGAAAAACGATCGAGCCGTCTTGCCCTGCGCTCCTCGATGTGGTCGGTCGCGGAAAAGTCGGCCACCTCTCCCGCTATCCGTGACTTGAACATCGAAGGATCGAAGCGGGTGATGCAGCGGACCGCGGAACGTCGGTCGAGCAACCCCTGCCAGAGTCCCTCGACGCCCAGGCCGATGGGAGTAATGGCACCAATCCCAGTGATGACGACGCGACGCAGGTTCATTAGAGCTCCGGAAGGGGCGGTCGGTCGGTCAGTCGATCAGTCGGCCGGTGTCCACTAGCGACGTTCATCTATACTACCATTTCTGGGGCCATATTATTCCGCACCCTTTGGGTAGTTTGCTCCCTGCGTGCCGTTTACCTGACCGCCCGACCGCCCGACCGCCTGTCCGCCAGCCTCCACGTGCCTCGCTATTCCCGCCAACGTCCGCGATGCGATGCCGTGGATGAACACTGGGCCGATGAACCAGTTCGCCGCCGCGGACCCCACGATCGGCCAGGCCGGCCCATCCCACTCATGCACGATGCTCACATCGGTCTCATCCCCCGAGGGCTGGATCTGCCATACCACATCCATCCCCCTGGTGATTCCCCGTATGTGGCGATAGTGAATTGCCCCGGCGAGCTGGTCGAGCCACATCTCCGACACCCACCAGGTCGGATACCTGAGCGGACCAAACGGTCGCCAGGCAGCCATCTCCACAATCGCTCGATCGCCGGTGCGCTCCAGGACGCGCACCCAGCGATAGTGACTGAGGAGTGCCGGCCAATGTTCGACGTCTGCGGCTGCCCGGAACACCCGCGCTGGGGATGTTTTCATGCGACGCTGGTCGACGGTGCGCATCAGCTTCCCGGCAACCAGGTGGCCACCAGGCGGAATCCGAGCCGCTGGTGAACTGTTCCGGCTATTCCCGCCCGAGCCATCAGCCCAAGGAGCTCGGACCGGCTGAAGCCTCTCATTATGGAAGTCACTCCATCATGGAGGGTGACCCGGTCGAAGCCCAGCAGATGCCCCCCGACCCAGAACGATGAAGCCGCGAGGCGATGCCGGCGGAGGTCTCCCAGGATCACCGCGCGCCGAGCCAATCGATCGCAGGTCCGAAGGAGGTGAACCACGGAATCGGCGGTCAGATGATGGGCCAGTTGGCTCACGAGCACCACATCGACGCTCTTGTCTCCGAGCGGGGGGGCTCCGGCACAGCCAACCGCCACGGTGAGTCCCTGTTCCCGAGCCAGACCAGCCGCAGCCCGGCTCAGCTCCAATCCGATCGGAACCATGCGGAGACCGCGGCGGGTGGCCCACCGCACGGCGACCTGCGGGAGGTCGCCCATGCCAGTACCGAGGTCGAGCAGAGTCAGGGTGGTCCCGGGCGCGATGCCGGCAAGAGTGCGTTGGAGACCAAAGCGGACCGCCGCGGCTCCCCCAAACCATCGATTCGCCCGGGCGATGTTGCGCAACGATTCGGCGACCACCGCCGGATCCGCCGAGGGATCGTCCAGCAGCTCCGCGCCGATGGGGCTGATACCTAAGCCGGCCACGGCTATTCGATGGCGGCGTAGCCGCCGCGGTAGTACAGCAAGGGCCGTCCCTTGCTGGTGGACCCGCCAGTCACCCGGCCGACCACGATGGTGTGATCGCCGCCGGGATACTCGGCGTACCGTTCGCACTCGATGTGCGCCAAGGCGCCACCCAGCAGTATCCGGCCATCCGGAGTGAGCTGGTAACCGACGCCGTCGAATCGGTCTTCATGCTCGTCGGCGAAGCGGCGGGCAAGAGTCTCCTGGGAGCTGGAGAGGACGTTGATCGTAAACTTACTCGCCTGGCTGATCGCTGGGTGCATTGCGGCTTGGTGGTCGATGCACACAGAGATCAGCGGCGGGTGGAGCGACACCGAGGCCAAGCTGTTTGCAGTCATGCCCAACGGCCGCCCGTCGGGGGTAGCCACCGTGAGCACGGCGACTCCGGTAGCAAACCGTCCCATCAACTGCCGAAATTGCGCGGCATCGACCTCCGCAGTGGTCACAGAAGCATCCGGGCGAGAAAGATCGGATTCAGCACCTCGCGAGCCGGCACGAAGTCACCGGTGACGCCAATCAGCGTATGCGCCATCCCGCGCCGGCGCCCCAGACGAGCGACGGCACGATCGAACAGAGTAGGAAATGCCATCCCGTAGCCGATCATTCGCTCAACCAGCCACTTTCCTCCAAAGACACGCCGGCGTCCGCGGCGGTAGGGTACCAAACGGTCCACCGTCAGCGGCCCAGGAACACTCAGCGCGTCGATGGCGGTCTCCGCCAGCAGCTCGGCACCTCTTAGAGCGCTATAAATCCCCTCGCCCGTAAATGGATCGAAGAAATCGGCGGCATCGCCCACGAGCGCGGCTCCCGGCGCAATCACCCGGCCAGACCACGCTGCGAACGGTCCCGTGGTGAGTATGGGGCGGACAACCTCGGCACCCGCGAGTCGCCCGGCGACCGGAGGAAACTCGGCCAGCATCTCGGAGAAGAATTGCTTGACCCGCCCTCCTGCGCGTGCGGCGCTTCGCGCCGGAACGACGAGTGCGACGTTGGTACAGTCGTCGCCGATGGGGTTGATCCCGACATATCCGGCTCTTCGGACGTGCAGTTCCGCATAGGGCCCGGTCTCCCGTACCCCGGCCATGTGGGCGACGAAGGCTACCCTGCGAGGAAACCCGTGAGAGCGGCGGCCAATGCGGCGCGCCACGACCGAGCGTAATCCGTCGGCGCCGACGGTCAGGCGAGCCCGGATTCCCCGGCGCAGTCCCGCAGCGTCCCGTACCAGCGCACCGGCTACGGCTCCGCCATCGTACAACAGCTCCTCGACGGTCGTGCGTTCCAGAACTCGCGCGCCAGCACGGCGGGCCGCGCCGACCAGCTCGCTATCGAGGAGTCTTCGTGATAAGGCCAATCCCGTAGGGCGGAACGGCCGCTGACTGGCGCGCTCGAATATTCCGTGCAGACGGGCACCTCTGGCGGCGGTCACCGCGGTTCCACGAGGCGCCGCGGCTCCCGCACACTCCAGTGCTTCCACCACACCGAGGCGGCTGAGGACCCGGACGGTCTCCGGGCTCATGTATTCGGAACAAGCCTTGTCTCGCGGAAAGCCCGCACGGTCGACTGCGGTGACCGAGAGGCCGGTACTGGCAAGGAAGGCGGCAAGGGCGCTCCCCGCTGGGCCCGCTCCAACAACGAGCACGTCCACGTCCACCGAGTGGTCAGTCAAGCCACCACCAAAAAGTCCAGGCCAGCAACGTGGCGAGAGCTATTGCCATGGCGTTCACGGCGTCGTTGTTGAGCCAGCGGAAGCCTCCCGTCAAACGGGTTGTGGTACCACAGCGATGCCTCCCCCACTCACTCTGCACATCACACCGGGGACAGTGGAAACGTCCCTGCAGTCTGCCGCCGATGGTAGAGTCCAACAGCATCCCAACGAAACCTATCAGCGTTCCGGCAAGCGCGAGCGACGGGACACCAGCCGCCCAAGCGCCGGTGAGTGAGACCAGCGCTGCGCCCACGACTGCCCCCCCGGCGCCGAGGGTGGTGACCCCACCACTGGTGCCAGGTACAACCTGCCGTCTGGTCCAGAGCAGACGAGGTGGCACTGGGCTCAGCGATCCGACGGATGTTGCCCAGGTATCGGCGGCGGCAGCTGCCAGGCTCGCCGTGACGAGCCAGATCCTGAGAGGGAAGTCGTCCGGTGCGACGACCGCGACCAGTGCCGCCACTCCGCCGTTCGCGAATACCTGCCAGGCGTCGCGGCGATCCCCTTTGAGATCCAACTCCGGCGCGAATCGTTTGGCGGTGAGCCTCGATATCAGGCTGCTGGAAACGAAAAAGACGGCCAGGACCGCGCCGCCTTGCCACCCCGTACCCAACAGTATCAAAACCCCGATGATCCACCCGGCGAGAGCTCCCCCGAACGACAGGGTTCCGGCCTGCCACGCTATGCCGGAAACGCCGGCGCTGACGAGCGCAGCAAGCGGGAACGAGAGCGGAGTCAGGGGTGCTCCACCTCTCCTCGCAGCATTTCCAGAATTCGCGCCCGAAGCTTGTTCGGGCAGGTCTCTCGCGCAGCGCGAGTCTCCAGCATTATGAGGAAGCTCTGTTCGAATTGAGCGCACTTGAAGCAATCCCGGCAGTGCTCAAGATGCTGGCGGATTTCGACCATGAGCTCGGGGGTCAGCTCCCGCTTGAGGTAGTCATCGAGATGGGCCATTGCCTGGACGCAGTCGACCCCGCTCATGTCGGGGTCTCCCGCG
Organism: Gemmatimonadota bacterium; assembly: GCA_046726475.1. Classification (GTDB taxonomy): domain Bacteria; phylum Gemmatimonadota; class Gemmatimonadetes; order Gemmatimonadales; family GWC2-71-9; genus CAVVWJ01. Next base: position 49,974 of record JBKPAO010000036.1, read on the forward strand.
GCTGGATGTAGCCCATTTCCACTGCATGGGAATAGAGCTCGGCCTGAAGCTGCCGCCGAGCCCGGAACAAGCGTGACTTGACCGTACCAACCGGAATCCGGAGAGTTTCCGCGATCTCGGCGTACCGCATTCCTTCCACGTCGCTCAGCACCAACACCTCGCGAAATTCTTCCGGCAGTGAATCAATCGCTTCCAAGACCTTGTCGTCCACAATCTGGGAAAAGAAGGATCCTTCCGGATCCACCTCCTGTATCGACCGGTCGAGCGCATGAGGCTCGGCCGCTTCGAGGTCCATCGCGATCGGCTCGTGTTTGCGGCGGCGATAATCGTTGATAAACGTGTTACGCAGGATGGTCAGCAACCAGCCTTTGGCGTTGGTCCCGGGACGATACTGTCTCCAGGATCGATAGGCCTTGAGCATCGTGTCCTGCACCAGATCCTCGGCCTGGCTGGCATCGCCGGTGAGCCGAAGCGCTACTCGATACAACGCATCCAGGTGAGGTAACGCTTCCTCGTCGAACATGCGCCCAGGGCCAGACGGCTCAGCCATGAGGGAATGTAGCAACAACCTTGCGTGTCTCGCGACCGGAACTATGTTCCGGCCCGAATCCCGTGCCCAAGCTCTCCGTTCCCGCCCTCATCCCGCTCAGCCTTCTGGAGGCAATCCGGAACCTCGACACCCCGGTCGAGGATGGTCTGGATGAGCTGGCTGAGGAGATCGCGGCGCGACGCCTCGGCCTCAGTCCGACTGTTGCTGCCCAGATTCAGCGCTACCGTCAGGCAGTGGGCAAGGGCGGCTCCGTCGATCAGGATGAAACTGTCTCAGTGTTCCGGTTGGTGGGGCGGCGCACCGATGCTCACCTGGTGTTTGCAGATGCCGGACGTCGCGCGGCTCGCTATGCCTACCGTCGCGCCGGCTCTTCCCGTACCCTGGCCAAAGTCTCTCCCGGGAGAGTGGCTCATCGCCTGGCAATTCGAAGCGCGGCACGGGTTGCCCGAGCCGTGTTCGGCGGTGACCTCAACCCGCGCTCGCAGGAGCTGGAAGTTCAGATGGCCTCTCCCCTTTCCATAGTAGCGCTACCAACCGGTGAAGCCTGTGTCTTCTACGGTTCGGTGTACCAAGAATTGCTGCGGGGTCTTACCGGATTCGAGGGAGCGGTCATTCACGAGCGCTGCCGTGCCCGGGGGGACGACGCCTGTGTGTGGCGAACAGCAGTGGCAGAGGTCTACGAATGATCGATCGCGCCGAGCTCCAGCAAGCGCTTTCCGAAGCCGGCCTGGACGGCTGGCTTCTGTATGCGTTCCACGGTCTCAATCCAGTCGCCGTTCGAGTGCTGGGACTGACCGGCATGAACACCCGCCGGCTCTTCGTGCTCTTCCCCCAGGAGGGAGAGCCGGTTGCAGTAGCCCACAAGGTCGAGCTGCAGGGGATGGAGAGTTTCCCGGGCCGGGTGATTCCGTATGCTCGGTGGAGCGAGCTGCACGAGATCCTGCGATCCCTGGTCAGCGGTCGAAAGGTCGCCATGGAGATCTCTCCCCAGGATGCGGTGCCGTATCTCGATCGAATCCCGTATGGCGTTGTCGAACTGCTCCGGCACGTGGGGGCTAACGTGGTGCCGTCCGGAGCGCTGGTCTCGCGCTTCGCGGCCAGTTGGAAGGCTTCAGAGCTCGAGGATCATCGCGCCGCAGCGGAGATCCTGGCCGACGTGGGACGGCGCGTCCTCGCGCAGGCGGTAGGTGAGACCGGCCGAACATTGAGCGAGACCGGGCTGCAGGCTCGGGTGGTCGCCGAGGTCGAGGCGCGCGGCCTGGTCTTCGATGAGCGGCCGATCGTCGCGTTCGGCCCCAACTCCGCCAAACCTCATTACCAGCCTCAGGCCGGAAGCGACGCGATGCTTAAGAGCGGCGACGTTGTGCTGCTGGACCTCTGGGCGGGGCGGAGCCGCACCACGGTATTTGCCGACCAGACCTGGATCGGGTTTGCCGGCTCAACGGCGCCGGAGCGGGTTCGGCAGGTGTGGCAGAGTGTACGACAGGCCCGGGACGCCGCCATCACTGTCATTCGTCGAGCCTGGGACGACCGTCGAGCAATCATGGGATTCGAAGCCGACCGGGCCGCCCGGGACGTGATCGAGCGGGCCGGATTTGGCGATGCGTTTGTTCACCGGACCGGGCATTCCATCGATCGGGACCTCCATGGCTCCGGCCCCCACCTGGACGACTATGAGACCCACGATGATCGACTGCTGGTTCAGGGAGTCGGCTTTTCGGTCGAACCGGGGATTTATCTCGCCGGCGAGTTCGGAATGCGGAGCGAGGTCAATGTGTTCATGGGAGCGGCGGGTCCTGAGGTGACTCCCCAGCAACCGCAGGTGGAGCTGATTACGGGGTAGTCAGTCGTCAGTCGTCAGTCATCAGACGTCAGCGGGCCTCGAGGCGCGGTTCGCCACTAGTCTGCCGACGACTGATGACTGACGACTGACGACTGGCGTTTCCTGACTCTCGACCCCTCCCGTCACACCCCCGCGACACACCATGGCACTCGATGGGGAACTCGCGCCGTACGAGTCCAGAATTTCGCGCCGCGAGCCCAGGGTTTCATTCCGAACAGCGGTGCATTTGACACCACTCATGTTTCAACAGGCAACTTGCAAAGTTTCAGAGAGTTACGTGTTTAAGCCCAGGGAGGAGACAACCCGGTGACCATTTCTTGACACGCGATTTTAGGTCCTTCATATTAGGCTCCTGCCGACCGGGCCGCGGTCGCGCTACGCAGTTTCACGCAAGTCGTGCGGTAATTACGCCGTCCCCTTCACAGATGCAGGCAGTCATCCCACGCAGGTGCATTCCGAATTAGGCCCTCGGGTCTCTGGAGGGCGTGCGCGCCTTCCGAGAAGCGGTCAGTACATGCAGGTCCACGCCTTTGGAGGACGTTTCCATGAAGCAAAGCTGTGTCAGCGCCTTCGCACGCGCCGCGCGACGCTTCGCGCTCGCGGCAGTCGCTCTGGGCTTTGGGGCGGGCTCGCTCCTGGCGCAGGGCACGACTGGTAAACTCGAAGGCAGGGTGCGTGACCAAGCGGGCGCGCCCATCGCCAACGCGCAGGTGTTTATCGTTGGGACCGCATTTAATGCGCTTACCAACCCTCAAGGGTACTACTTCATCAACAACGTGCCGGCCGGGACATACAATGTTCGGGCCGCTTTCATTGGGTACAAGTCGACCCAGGTCGACGGCGTGAAGATGCTCGCCGGCCAGACCATCACCACCGACGTCCAGCTGGAGCAGACGGCGGTCCAGATTCAGGAGATCACCGTCGTCACCCAGACGCAGCCGCTGGTACCGCGCGACGAGGTCACCTCGAAGCAGCGGATCGACGGCGAGTTTACCCGGAACCTGCCGGCCGACCGTCTCAATCAGGTCCTCGCGCTGCAGCCCGGCGTCGTGGCCAGCCCGACCGGCAACACGCTGTCGATTCGTGGCGGCCGGACTCAGGAGCAGGTCACCTACGTGGACGGCGTGCCGGTCACGCCCGGTTATCGCGGCGATGCCCGGGTAAGCTCCAACGGCACCTCCATCGGTGTGGGGCCCGCGGCGCTGGAAGAGGCCTCGGTGACCACCGGTTCATCCTCGGCTGAGTTCGGCAATGCCCAGTCGGGCGTCGTCGCGATCAACACCAGGACCGGCGGCAACGAATACACCGGCAACCTGGCGTTCGAGACCGATGAGCCGTTCGGCAAGGGCAACAGCCTCGGCTTCAACCGGGTTGTCGGCAGCGTCGGTGGCCCGATCTGGCAGAAACTGACGTTCTTCGTCACGGGTACGCTCGAGGGGCAGAAGTCGGTCGAGAGCGGCCTGCACAGCGAGGACTTCCCGCTGTTCGTGCAGGCGGGGATCGATACCACTGTCTCGGTTCCCACCACGATCGGCGACCCCACCTCCGACACCACCGCGGTGAACGTTTACAACTATGCGATCTTCCGCGGGAACTGCGACACGTTCCAGGATGCGGGCTCGGCTAACGATACCGCGGCCGCGGTCCAGGGCATTCGCAACAATTATGGGGTGGACTGCCAGGGCATTCGAGTTCCCTACTCCGGCCGGTCGACCTACCAGCTCAGCGGCAAGCTGAACTACACCTACGGGACCGGCAGCCGGCTCTCGTTCACCGCGCTGGGCAGCCAGTTCCAGGGCCGCCGATTCACCCAGAATGCCGAGGTGGTGGGACGTCACCTGACCTACGGCGATCTCTACAACCCGCAGATGCTGGAAGGCTTCCGCGACTACAGCCGGGCGTACATCCTGAACTGGACTCAGAATCTGTCCCGGTCGTCCGAACGAGCGCTGGCGTTGGAGACCTATCTCTCGTACCAGCAGGACCGCACCATGCAGAGCCCGCTCACTCGCCAGAGCGAGCTGGACAGCCGCGATCCGTTTGGCGGGTTCATGATCAGCCCGCTCGATTTCCTCTTCAACTTCGACAACTTCCCCCTGGACGATCAGCTGGTCACCAACTTCAGGGATAACATTCCGGGCAGCAGGAGAAGCCCCTACGATCTGGAGAACCGCGACCAGTACGCGATATTCGACAACTACCGCAACAATGCCTACGGGCTCTACAACAAGGATGCGGTGGCCAATATCGAGTTTCCCGAGGGGGGGGGGCCGAGCTCAGCCACCGCCGCCGGTGGCATCGTCGGCAAGCTGATTCTGTACAAGGAAAGCCGGGCCCTCGGGAAGGCCAATCTCGACTGGCAGCTCGACCGGTACAACCGCGTGAAGCTGGGCGGTGAGTTCACCAAGTACGACATCTTCAGCTACGCCCACGATCTCGATAGTCAGGCCTTCTCCGATGTGTATCACGAGAAGCCGATTCGCTGGAATGCGTTCGTCGAGGACCGCCTCGACCTGGGAGATGTGGTGGTGGCAGGCGGAGTCCGCTACGACGTGTACGACACCCGCGCCAGCCGTCCGTTCCTGCTGGACACGGTTTCTGCCAATCCGACGTTCGGACAGTATGTGCCCTTCCCCCGGACCAACAGCTATGCCGGTACAGTGGCGAGCGGTCCGCTGGCGGGACAGGAGCTCCTCCAGTTCCGGGCGGACGAGCGGCACGACTACCTGAGCCCGCACATTCAGGTGTCGTTCCCGGTGACCGAGCGGACCAACTTCCGGCTGTCCTATGCTCACCAGGTGCAGTCGCCCGATTTCGGGGTCATGCTCCAGGGCATCAACACCGATCTCTCGATCACCAACACCAACAACTTCTACGGTAGCGATCTGGATTTCGGCCGGACCATCACCTTCGAGTTCGGCGTCCGGCACGCGTTCAACGACGACATGGTCATAGACGTCGCCGCGTACAACAAGGACAACCTGTCCAACGCCGCCGGCCGTTTGGTCTCGCGCTACGATCCGTTCCGGAAGAACAATCAGAATCTCCGGTTCATGACCAACGCGGACTTCGGCAACACCCGCGGCATCGACGTCCGGATCGACCGCCGCTTCGGCAACCTGTTCAACGGCACCCTGAGCTACACCTTCCAGAGCGCCAAGAACACCGGATCCGACCCGGATACCTATCTCGACTTCGGCTCGCGCGTGTTGAACGCCGTGTCGGGTGGTAACCAGCCGCCTCCGCAGGCAATTTTGCCGACCGACTTCAGCCGGCCGCACACGTTGTCGGGTGCCTTCTCGCTCAACTTCCCGAGCGACTGGCAGAGCGGATCCGCCGCCGGAACGATCTTCCGGAACTTCGGCGTCTTCGCCCTGTTCCGGTACACCAGCGGCAATCCCTACACGCCCTGCAACCCGGACATCGAAGGCGACGCTGACGTGGTCTCCGGCGACAACTGCGACCGGGAATTCCCCTCGCCGCTCAACAGCTCCCGCCTGCCTTCGTTCAAGCAGCTGGACATGCGCTTCACCAAGGGCTTCGGCATCGGAGGGATCGACATCACCGCCTACCTCGATGCGCGGAACATCTTGAACTTCCGCAACATCATTCAGGTCTTTGCCGCGAAGGGCGATATCACCAATTCACTGGAGTCCGGGCCCAACTGGCAGGCCGATAGCCTCGACCTCGCCGGCGAAGCTACGCAGTCCAGCGCACTGAACGATGATGGGTCCGTCTCGCTGCCATCGGCCCACGAGGACTGCGCCAACTGGGTCACGGCCCAGTCCGTGCCGGCCGCCCCCAACTGCATCGCGCTGGTCCGGGCGGAGCAGCGGTACGGCAATGGCGATGGTACGTTCGACGTGAGTGAGCAGCGTCGGGCGTCGGATGCGCTGTATAACGTTGTTCGTGGCTCGTACAACTTCCTGGGTCAGCCGAGGCGGATGCGGCTCGGATTCGAAGTGAACTTCTAGGACGACACACGACGCTTGCCGGGGCGGCTCATGCCGTACCCGGCAGGCGGCCGTCCAATCATTCCTGAGAGAGGACGCGATGCACTCCTTTTTGTGTAAGAGAAGCGTGGTAACTCTGGGGCTCCTGGCCGCAGCCCTGGGGGCGTTGACGCCTCAGGCGGCGGACGCGAAGCCGCGGCCCGGGAAGGGCGCCCACGGCTTCCGGCTGTTTGCCCGGTCCCTCGGGGCCTTGACCATCAACCGGGCCTACTGCGGTCTCTCCGCGACCGGCGAGATCTGCGTAGACTCGACCAACTCCTCCACCATCGGTGGCGGCTTCTGGCCGAAGGGAACTCCCGACCAGTACGTCTTCAACTCCGGACTGCAACTGGCCGGGACGGTCGACGCCGCTGCCGGATTCGCCTGGGCGGGAGACACCACTGGTGCCTTCTTGTTCGACCCCAAGGGCACCACCCAGCACGGTGAGCAGGTGTCACCCATCTATAACATGAGCAACCCGGAGGACCTGACAGCGGTGTCCGACTCCCAGGCGAGCGGCGAGCAGCTCGCCGCCAGGGTACCCGCGGGTGACGTCAGCGAGAACCTGTTTTACCCGCTCCTCCGCGGCCGCCCCTCGGCATCTCAGGGCGACGTCTGGTTCCTGACCTGGGAGGGGAATCCCTCTCAGAACGCCGGCCGAAAGCACCCGCTCGGCATTCTGGTGGAGCAGCGGGGACTGGGGTGGAACTTCCCCACCGGTAACGAAGACATCATTTACTTCCTCTATACCTTCTACAACGTCACGGCGAAGGCAAGCTCCGGGGTCTATGCCAGCATCCGCCCCGGCATGCGAGACATCGCCGAGGCCCGCGGCGACCTCTTCCAATCCAGCAATGAAGCCGCCTTCGGGGTCGACATCCCGGACGGGGGCTACACCATCAACAACCTGTTCGCCGCGTTTTCCGCGGACATGGATGTGGCGGAAGCGAGCGCGAACTATTCCTCGGTCAACGTGCCCTTCGCCTTGGGTTACGTCTACGAGCATACCTTCAGCGGCGCCAGCGGGTGGACCTTCGACCCCGGCATCTTCGGCACGCCGTTCTTCCCCGGTGCCGGGTTCGTTGGCGTCAAATACCTGAAGAGCCCGGTGGATCCAGTGACCGGCGCGCAGGTCGGGCTCACCCTGTTCAGCAATACAATCAATGGGGGCGCCTTCGACGACGCGCAGAATACGGTCCAGCTCTATCGCTACCTCTCCGGCAACATCAGCGTGCCGGCCGGTGACGCGGCCTGCAACAACGATCCGCTGACCACCAAGATCTGCTACGTCAACACCGGCGCGCCGGACGACATGCGGTTCTTCCAGTCGTCGGGTCCGTTGACGCTGGCTCCCGGTCAGTTCCAGACCATCGTGGTGGCGTACATCTTCGCCGCTCCGGTGGCAACTCCGGGGTGCCCGGCTGCGGGGGCCTGCGACCTCACCCCGGGTGATCCGGTCCGCACCGAGACTCTGGCAGCGCTCACGTCGAGCGCAGGTCTCAATCCGGTCGACTCTGTCGCGGGCTACCTCGGCTTCGGTGGCGATGCCAACAGCAACGGAGTCCCCGAACAGTCGGAGTACAACCTGCCGGTCTCTGGCTCGCTGATGGGCAAGGCGCTTACCGCCCAGTCGGTGTTCGACTTTAACTTCCTGCTGCCCTTCGCGCCGGACCCCCCGGAGTTCTTCACGGTGCCAGGAGATAACGAGGTCTCAGTCATCTGGCGGCAATCTCCGACGGAGGCCACCGGCGATCCTTTCTTCACCATCGCCTCGCAGGCCAACATCACTGATACCCTGGGCAATCCGCTGCCGAACCCGCTGTACGATCCGAACTACCGGCAGTTCGACGTCGAGGGCTACCGGGTCTATCGCGGGCGGGTAGACAACCCGAACGAGCTCCAGATGCTGGCCCAGTTCGACTACACCGGAACATTCATGCAGGACTTCGCAGGGCAGGTCAACCCAACTGCGAGCTGCGCTCCAGAGCTCGGGGTCAATGTCTTCACCCCCATCCTGGACACCCTTGGCCAAGTGGTCGACAGTACCCCAGGGTGCCCGGTTGTCTTCGACACGGTAGTACCGGGCCTCGCGCGAACCGTGCACAACGACATTCCGTTGGTGGGCCCCATCACTCAAACCAAGCTGACCGGTGGCCGCAACAAGCTCGCGACCGGCGAAGCGATCTTCCTGCAGGTCGACACGGCGATGACTGGAGCCGGCGGTTCGGGCACCACGCTGGAGGATACCGGCGTACCGTTCGTGTTCGTCGACCACACCGCTAAGAACAACCTCCGGTACTTCTATTCGGTGGTCGCCTTTGACGTGAACTCGTTCCAGTCGGGACCGAGCAGCCTGGAGTCGCCCCGAAATACCAAGCCGACGACCCCGAGCCACACTGCCACGAACGTGGAGAGCACGCTCCAGCTTACCCAAACGCTGGTCGGACGGGGACAGACGCTGGATTACAAGGCGCCGCCACCAACCTTGGACGCAGCGAATCTGACCTTTAGTGGACCGTTCCCACCTGCCAACGGGTGGGAGATCGGCTTTGTCACCTCACTCTCGCAAGTGTTGTCAGGCTCCGGCAGTTTCAGCGCCAAGCTCGACAGCATGTCCCTCGGGAACGCGTGGGAGGATCCGACCAGTACGTATTTCTTTACGGCCACCACGGCTGGCGGGGCGCTTACCGTATCAGTACCGGTGGCACAGAGCTTCGTCGAGCCTACTGGGACCGGAACCTCCACGCCGTTCCTGGCGGCGACCGTAGATCAGAGCGCAGCCCGTTTTGGCGGCTCGAACAACTTCTCGCTCTATGGTCAGGTCACAATGACGCTTCCGGGGTGGCCATATACCAACGGGTTCGGCCGAATCGTGGCGCTCGGGGCGCAGACAGACGGGTTCCCCGAGCTGAACGTGGAGAACGGCTCCCGCTGGTTTGACGGGGCCAATGAGACTACGCCGCATCCGAACGCCAACAATGCGGCCGACGTGACCGCGGATCCGTTGCTATACAGTAACGCGGGCAGCTTGGCCGGGGTGACGTTTATCCATGAGCCCGAGCCTTACCTGCAGGGCTATCCGGGAGCGGACTTCCGTGAATTGCCTGGAGCCTACTCCGCTGCGGCTCGGGCGGCGGACTTCAAGTTCTATTGGGGAACGGGGGGAGCGGTCGACTCGGTGATCGACATAACCCACAACGTGCCCGTGCCGTTCGATTCCTCCTTCGGGGGAAGCTGGGGTTTCCTGACCCCCGCCTCCGCCACCAGCAATGGCAGCCTCGACGCCAGTACGGCGCTCGTGTCCACGGCAGACTTGTGGTGTGTGGATCCTGCTATAGCGCAGGGTGCCACCGGCACTCAGACCTGCGCCTCGGATCCACCGTACAAGTTGGTTCCGGTGGCCACGCTGGCACCGATTGCGGTCGGTGGCAGTGACCCGGTCGTGCCAATCACGGGGCAGCAGGGATTCGGCCTCTACATGCCGGGCCACGCGTTCATCTTCGGCATGCCGGCACTTCCTGCGGCCGGAACGGTGTGGACCCTGCGTACCTACACCGGTGCCATTACCGCCGACAACACCTTCTTCGAGCAGCCTCGGCCGCTTACAGCGGTGGGCGTCGAGGTGCAGGCCCAGTACCAGGCCACGAATCAAGTGCTCGCGACTACCACGGACGACCTGAACCACGTCCACACGGTTCCCGATCCGTACTACGTCACCAACCAGTTCGAGCAGACCACGGATACCAAGATCATCAAGTTCGTGAATCTGCCGGCCGACTGCATCATCCGGATCTATTCGTCAAGCGGCGTGCTGGTAACCCTGCTAGACCACCACACCACTCAGGGCGGTGGTGCGGAGGATTGGAACGTCCGAAACCGCAACAACCAAGTGGTTGCGAGCGGGGTGTACTTCTATCATCTCGAATCAGGCGATGCACGACGGGTGGGTCGGTTCACAATCGTCAACTTCGCTGAATAGCACAGCAACGGTGGGGCGAGCCGTCTGGCTCGCCCCCGCATCCAGGAGAAGGACATGAGTCAGCTATCCATAGCACGAAACCTGGCGTTGGCGGCGCTGCTCAGCGGGGTGCCGGCAGGACTCGCTGCGCAGAACGACATCAACCAGGACAATACCGCGTACGGCACCACCTCGGCGGAATTTCTGCTGTTCGGTGCCGGGGCACGGGGAACGGCGCTGGGAGGGGCATACGCCTCGATCGCAAACGATGCCAGCGCGCTCTACTACAATCCGGCCGGCATTGCGCTGGCGCCTCGATCGAACGCGCTGCTCGGTACCTACGACTATGTCGCGGACACCCGCTATAGTTGGGGTGGCGTGATGTTCCCGTTCTCCGGGGGGTCGCGGGCGGTCGGTCTGCAGGGTGGTACCTTCGGCTTCAAGGATCAGCCGGTCTACACCGTCGAGCAGCCGGATGGTACCGGCTCGACCTACTCGGTGAGCGAGACGTTCCTGGGTTTGACGTTCGCCCAGAACTTCTCTGACCGCTTCGCCGCAGGCCTGACGGCCAAGGCCGTCTTCGACAATCTGGGTGACGCCAACGGCAGCGCGTTCGCCGTTGATTTCGGAACGAACTTCCACTCGTCCCTTGGGGGCCACCCGATCCGCTTCTCGTTCGTGGTTGCCAACCTCGGCACCAACCTCTCGTACTCGGGCGAAGCGATCAACACCCAGACGCCGCGCGAGCCGATTCCCGGCGAGCAGGACGTTCCATCGAATGATCAGCCGAGCACCTTCCGAACCAAGGCGTTCAGTCTGCCGACGATTTTCCGGGTGGGATTGGCCTACGATCTGGTCTCGGGCGACAACAACCGTCTGACCGTCATCTCCGACTTCAACCAGCCTAACAACAGCGGGGCCGGGTTCGCGGTCGGTGGAGAGTGGATGTCGCAGCGGCTGGGCGGATCGGCCTTCGGGTTTGCGGCCCGAGGGAGCTACAGCTATACCAGCGCCAACAACCTGGACCCGATCGATCCGGCAACCACCGCCCTTTCCGACGAGGAGAACCTGCAGGGCCTCGCGTTGGGTGGTGGGTTGAATTACTCCGGCGAAGGTGGGTTCAGCATCGGCCTCGATTACGCCTGGAAGTACCTCGGCGTGCTCGGGGGCACCAACTTCTTCAGCGTGAGTCTCGGCTGGTAGTCGCAGCCGATGAGGGGGCCGGCAGCTCGGCCCCCCACATATAAGGTCGACATGAACTGGCTTGTAGGTTTGGCGCTCGCCGTCGCCGGGCAGTTTTCCCCGGCGGCGGTGTCGGCGCAACAGTCTGCGTTAGTCATGCGTGCGGTCCGCTTCTACCGCGCCGAGCTCAACCGTACTCGGGTCAAGGGACTGGTCCAGATCCCTTTGACATCACTGGCACCAGCCGAGGGATCCGGAGGAGGGCGTAGCTATTCGATGGCGGTGCGCGTCGCGGATTCCACTGGCCTTACGCTGTATCAGCAATCCTGGCAGAGTCACGCCAACGACGTGCCCGGTATGGCCGACGCCTATACCGTGGAGATCGTCGACTTCGCCACGGCGCCGGGACGGTACCGGCTCGATGTCAGCGTGCAGGATTCAGTGTCCGGCCGGAAACAGAACTCCTCGCTGGAGGTGCGTGCCCTCACTGATACCAGCATTGCCTCCGACCTCCTGCTTGCGCCGAAAATGCGGCTGGCGGTGGCGGAGGATACGGTTCCCAATCCGGGAGAGTTCCGCGCCGGCAACAGCCTGGTGGTCGCCGCCGCTCGCGTCGTGCTGACGCCGCTCCAACCCAAGGTGTTCTACCTGCTCGAGGTGTATGGGGACCGGGAGCGCGCTGGCTCACTCAGTGTGGCGGTAAAAGATTCGTCCGGGACCGTCACTACCAAGACCCCGGAGGTCCCGGCAAACGTGGCGGCGGGGGGCAGCATACTCCAGGGGCAGCTCGATCTGACCGGTCTTCCGCCCGGCAGGTACACGATGGTTGCCACTCTCAAGTTGGGGGATCGCGTAGTCGAGCGGACCGCCCAACTCAGCATGGCGGGACTAGCGGCAACTCTGGCGCGCGACACAGCCCGGCGTGCCGTCCTGCGCACCACCGACGAGGGCTACTTCGCGGAGATGCCGACGGAGTTGTTGAATCGCGCCGAGGCGCCTCTGATCTATCTTGCCGAGGCCCGCGAGCTGTCGGTGTGGAATGACGAGCTCAGCGTCGACGCCAAGCGCCGTTTTCTCACTGAGTTCTGGCAAAAGCGCGATCCCACCCCTGGCACCGGTCGCAACGAACGGCGGGAGCAGTTCTACTCCGCCATCGAGTACGCCAATACCAAGTTTCGGGAGGGGGGCCGTAATCCGGTCAGCGGGTGGCGCTCGGATCGCGGCCGCATCTTCATCAAGAACGGAGCGCCGGACCAGGTGCTCCGAGGCGAGCGGGAGGGCCGGTCGCCACCCTATGAGGTGTGGAGCTATGCCAAGGGCAAAGGCGATTACTACGTATTTGCCGACCGATCCGGTTTTGGCGCCTTCACCCTGCTCACCTCCAGCGAACTGAAGGAGCCGGGAGTGCCCGGCTGGGGTGATATCCTGGGAGGTCCCGCGGTGGCTGATATCTCGCGTTTTCTCGGGATTGATCTTGTGACCCAGAACCGTCGTTTTTAAACCTCTTCCCAACAGCTTTCATTGACGAGGTGCTCAGTATGAATCGTTCGATGTGTGGTGGGTTTCTTCTGGCTGCCGCTACGGGCATGCTGGCCTGCAGCGGTGACCCGACCGGGGATCTCGTCGGTACTGGCGCCGCCATCTCGGCCATCCCGAGCTCGCTGTTCATGGCTCAAGGCGAGACCAAACCGTTGACCGTCAGCGTCCTCGACGAGCAGGGTAACGCGCTCGAAATCACCGGATTCCAGGCAGCGCCAGGTTCTGCCGCGGTTGCGGTGGTCGAGGACACGACCTACCTCGCTACCAGCGCGGGCGAGCTGAGTACCAGTCGTCGGGTAAATGTCACCGGACAGGCCGCGGCAGCGACCACGGTTGCAGTCACCGCTAACGGCACGACCTTGAACGTGCCCGTCAAAGTGACGCCGATCTCTATCACGGCGACGTTGTCCACCCCGACGCCGGCAGCGAACGAGCCGCTAACGATTACCCTGCCCGCAGGCTACAAGTTCGGCGCTGGTGGAGGCGCCAGCGTGGAAACCACGCCAGGTATCACGGGTGCGATTGCCCCCGACAGCTCATCGGCTACCGTCTTTTTTCTTCCGGGAACGACTGGTTCGATTACCGTGGACAGCGTAGCGGTAGATTTCGCCCCTGGCGTACTGTTTAGCCTGCCGACCGACCAGACAGTGACGGTCGGGCCACTGACCACCACATTACCGGGAACCGACGATCCCTCGACGGCCCCGGCACTTGCCCTGCCGCCGCCAGGTCAAACCACGGTGATCTACGATCTACCGGATTTTGCTGCTACCATCGACCATTTTTACCGGCTTGATGTGGCGGAGGAAGGGGACTATACCGTTACGGTCGGTTGGACGGTCGGCAACGACGTGGATGCCCCCGTCTGTGTCGCTGATCCCACGTGCGCGGCTGAGGACTTCACGGATCCCACGGTCAGCGGTAATAACCCCGAAACAGGCACGTTTACGCTTCCGGTGGGCACCAGCACGCTTCTGGTAGAAGACTTCGGCGCGATCCAGGACCAGTTCGGGCTTCCACCCGGCGTCCCTGCAATCGGCGCGATCGTTACGATCGCCATTTCGCGATAATACAGGCGATGAATGAGTTGAAAAGCCCCCGGTCACCGGGGGCTTTTTATTTGGTTCTCGCCCTCTGCCCTTCTGCTCGACTGCCAGTCCTACTGTTCGCCGGTCCCAACCGCGCCTGATCCAGTCTGATGTTCTCGTCTCCAGCCTGGTACGGCATCATCGTGATGATGCACTGAAACATCTCGTCAGTGCTCCGCATGCTGCCGCCCTGCTCCCGCACCAGCTGCGGTGGACTGAACGGATTGTTGGGGTTGTTCGCCGTGTTGTCGTAGGTCGCCTCGGCGTAGATCGTCGTCCCTACCGGCAGGTGCAGCATCGTGGGGAAGGTGTAGAAGTACTGCCAGCGGAAATCCCACCGCTTGATGCGGACCAGAGGGATAGTGTCGGCCCTCGGGGTGACGGCATAGGCCAGGAAGGTCTTTCCCAACAGATGCATATGAGGGTTGATGGTCAGCACCGAAATGTCCGCCGGCAGGGTGAACTGGGTGCGAAAGGTCTGCACGGTGTTCGGGGGCACCACCAGCGGAGGCACGACCGGCGATCGGCCCAGCGTGCCGAGAAGCAGGGTATAGGTGGGCCGGCGCGGCGGCAGCGAATCAAAGAAGACATTGAAATACGAGCGATCCGTGGCCGGCACCGGGGTCGGACCGTAGTGCACGTGGTGCATGACGAGGTAGCCCCGCTTGCTCACGCGGTACCCGCCGATTCCCTCGGGGTAAAGTGTGGGAAGCGCGCCCGGGAGATAATTGGTGACCGATAGCGTCATGGCCGGGTCGGTCCCATTGTCATTCTTGATGTCGAGATCGTTCAGGACGTCCAT
>JBKPAO010000037.1:0-8017 GCA_046726475.1 Gemmatimonadota bacterium
GCTCAGCAAGGTGACCCAGGGGATCACCACCGAGATCATGGGGGAGGCGTATACGCCGGCCCCGTGGAACGATTCGCTGGCTTCGTTCCAGGATTTCTTCTTTCTCTATTCCGACAGCGGCGCGGTACGGACGGCGCTCGCTGGCTTTCGTGGGCCGCACGGCTTCGGGGCCTGGCTCGACGCGATGGAGCGGCACGGCATCTCGGTCAACGCCGGCTCGTTTCTAGGCGCCACCACCCTCCGAACTTATGTGATGGGGCAGGCGCCGGGGGCGCCGAGTCGGGCGCAGCTCGATTCGATGCGGGCGGTCGTGCGGCGGGCAATGCAGGACGGAGCGTTCGGGCTGGGGACGGCACTGATCTATCCCCCGGGGAGCTACGCCTCCACCG
Organism: Gemmatimonadota bacterium; assembly: GCA_046726475.1. Classification (GTDB taxonomy): domain Bacteria; phylum Gemmatimonadota; class Gemmatimonadetes; order Gemmatimonadales; family GWC2-71-9; genus CAVVWJ01. The sequence goes on from JBKPAO010000037.1 coordinate 390, forward strand.
CCGAGCTGATCGAGATGGCCAAAGCGATGGCGCCGTATCATGGGGTCTACATCACCCACATGCGCTCCGAGGCGGATCACTTCCTCGAGGGGATCGACGAGGCGATCACCATCGGCCGGGAGGGCGGTGTCCCGGTCGAGATCTATCATCTCAAGGCGGCGGGGCAGCGAAACTGGAGCAAGGCCCGCCAGGCGATCGCCAAGATCGACTCCGCAAGGTCGGCGGGGCAGGACGTCGCGGCCGACATGTATCCCTACATCGCCGGGGGGACTGCGCTCTCCGCCTGTCTCCCGCCATGGGCCTCCGCCGACGGCAAGCTGCTGGAGAATCTGGCCGACTCCGCCACCCGGGCTCGGATTCGGAAGGACGTGACGGCCGAGCAATCGGCGGACTGGGAGAACCTCTGCCAGCTCGCGACCCCCGACGGAGTGCGGGTCGGTGATTTTCAGCAGCCGAGCCACAAGCGGTTCGAGAACATGACCCTGACGGCGATCGCCGCGGCCAGGAACGAGGAGTGGCCCGACGCGCTGATCGATCTGACTCTGGAGGAGAAGGAGCGGCTGGGGGCGATGTTCTTCCTGATGTCGGAAGACAACCTCGAGCTGCAGCTGCGGCAGCCGTGGATCAAGTTCGGAACCGATGCCGGGGCGAGCGATCCGGCTGACACTCACGGCAGCGAGACCCATCCGCGGGCCTACGGCACGTTCCCCAGGATTCTGGGCCGTTACGTCCGGGACCGGCGGGTGCTGACGCTGGAGGATGCAGTGCGCAAGATGACCTCGGCGGTCGCCGAGCGGCTGTCGCTCAAGGATCGCGGGCTGGTGCGGGAGGGGATGTACGCCGACCTGGTGGTGTTCGACCCGGCGACGGTGGTTGACCACGCCACCTACGAGCGCTCACACCAGCTCTCGACCGGAATCCGCGACGTGCTGGTCAATGGCGTGCTGGTGGTGCGGAACGGCGTTCACACCGGCGCGAAGCCTGGGCGGGCGGTTCGGCCAGGAAGTCGGTAATGCTTTGTCATCCTTCGCGACGCTCAGGATGACAAGCTTGGAATAATCTTCCGCTCGGCGCGAACTCTCTGGACAGTCACCTCGTGCCGCGCCCCGTCGTCCACCAGCTGGATACCTCCGTCGGCTGAAAGATTTCCATCGACGGTCACCTCGACGGCTCCTTCTCCACCGACCCTATCCTGGTTCCGCACCACGATCTGGTAGACGCTCTTCCCATAGCGATATTCAATGGTGTATTCCGGCCAGGAAATCGGTGCTCGCGACCGGATGAACAACCGCTCGTCACGCTTGGTGAAGCCGAGGATCGCCTCCAATCCCACCCGGTACATCCAGCTCGCCGAGCCGGTATACCAGGTCCAGCCGCCGCGGCCGAGCTGCCCCTCGGCGGTGTACACATCGGCGGCGACCACATAGGGCTCCACCTTATAGGTCTCGACTTCTTCCGGCGTGCGCGCGTGGGTGAGCGGGTTAATCATCTGGTACAGCTCGAACGCCCGGTCGCCGTCCCCTTGAAGCGCGGTGGCCAGCACCGCCCAGAGCGCCGCATGGGTGTACTGCGCCCCATTCTCCCGCACGCCCGGCAGATAGCCTTTGATGTACCCCGGATCCTTCTCAGTCTTGTCGAACGGCGGGGTCAACAGCATCAAGAGGCGAGCATCCTCTCTGACCAGATACTTATTCAGAGAGCCCATGGCCACCGTACGCCTGTCCGCCCGTCCGCCCGTCAACACGCTCCAGCTTTGGGCGATGGAATCGATCCGGCACTCCTGGTTCTCCCGCGATCCGATCGGCGTGCCGTCGTCGAAGTAGGCCCGGCGATACCACTCACCGTCCCAGCCGTGCTGCTCGACCGCGGCCAGGTAGAGATCGGCCTGACGGCGGAATTCGGCTGCGATCGTCCCGTCGCCCCGCGACTCCGCATGCTCGGCGAATGCTCGAAGGGTCGCGGCCAGGAACCACGCCAGCCACACGCTCTCACCCTTCCCATGAATGCCGACCCGGTTCATGCCGTCGTTCCAGTCGCCGATGCCGATCAGCGGCAGGCCGTGCTGGCCGGTGGTACAGGCTCGCCGGAGTGCACGGATGCAGTGCTGGTACACGCTCGCGGTTTCGGAGCTGATCGCCGGCAGCTCGTACACCTCGTGCTCCTCGGGCTCGAGCTGACGCATGCTGAGGAACGGCGCCATCTCGTCGAGCACTGATGCATCCCCGGTGACCCGGACGTAGTGGTCGACGACGTATGGCAGCCAGGCGAGGTCGTCGGAGAAACGGGTGCGGACTCCGCGTCCGCTGTGGGGATGCCACCAGTGCTGTACGTCGCCCTCGACGAACTGCCGCCCGGCGGCACGAATGATGTGCTCCCGCGCCAGCGCCGGTTCGGCGTACACAAACGCCATCACGTCCTGCAGCTGGTCCCGGAAGCCATACGCTCCACTGCTCTGGTATAGCGCCGACCGGCCCCACATCCGGCAGGAGAGCGCCTGGTAGAGCGACCAGCGATTGATCATCGCGTCGAAGGTCGGCTCCGGCGTCCGCACCGAGATGACTGAGAGCCGTTCGGCCCACCCGGCGATCGTCTCGTCAATCGCCGACCGGGTCCGTGCCAGATTGCGGTACTCAACGGCGAGCTCGCATGCCCTCCGCTCGGTTTGCGCGGCGCCGAGCACGATGGCGATCTCGCGAGTCTCGCCCGGGTTAAGCTCGACTGTGCACTGCAGCGCGGCGCAGGGATCGATGCCAGCTCCAGTGATGCCCGAGAGATTGCCGCCGTCGAGCAGCGCCGTGGGATTCGCCACCGAGCGGTTCCGGCCGATGAAGTCGCGCCGGCCCGCGGTGTACGCAGTGACCGGCTCGCTGATGGTGTGAAACGCGGTCCACCCGGTGAAGTTCGGGTCGAAGTAGTTGGTCGCGAGCAGCGTCCCCCGCTCGCGGTCGAATCGGGTGTGTACCTGGTGCTGGGTGTGCTCCCGCAACACACCCAGGGTCCATTCCGTGTATGTGGTCAGCCTGATGCGGCGAGTCTGGTCCCCCTGATTAGTCAGCCGGAGCACCGAGAGCTTGACCGCCGCGTCCGGCGCCAGTCCCAGCATCAGATGGCTCTCGATGTCGCTGTGCTGATGGGCAAACGAGCTGGTCCCCGGCGCGTGCCGGACGGTGAAGGAATCTCCGCCGATCGGCCCCGGTGTGGCGCACCAGAGCTCGCGGGTCGCCTCATCCTGGAGGTACACCACCTCGGTCACCGGATCGCCGACCGGGTCGTTGTGCCACGGCGTGAGCCGGAAGAAGTAGCTGTTCTCCGCCCAGGTGCACCCTCCGCCCCGCTCCGTCACGATGAAGCCGCCGTGCGGGTTGGCGATGACGTTGGCCCATGGCGCCGGCGGAGCCCGTCCCGGGCCCACCCGGATCAGGTAATCTCCCTCCGGTGCGATGCCGCCGTAGCCGTTGTCCAGTGCCAGCTTTCCGTTGCCGCGCCGAGGCAGCATCAGCGACGGCAGAATCCCCGACGTCGGTGAGAGCGGTGATAGCAGCGACGGCAGGGTCGCGCCGATCCTCCGCACCACTCTGGCCATCCGGGAGTCGCTCCGCGCCGGAGATCGGAGCTGAGGCGAGATCTCCTCCAGCTCCTCATCCAGTGATTCATCAGGCATTGCAGTCGCCAGCACCCGGCCCAGTGGCTGCCCCAGGCAGGCGACGTGCACCCGCGCAGTTGCCCGCAACATCAGCAGCTGCTCGGCGGTAAGCCCGTCCTGCCGCCGCACGAACACTCCACCCGGCGCATCCATGAATGCCGGATCGGTGGTGGCAAAGATGGCGGTGCTTATCCGGTCGGCCATCTCCTGCAGGTAGCTCGGTGGATGCGTGTTCAGCACCACGAGATCGATCATCATCCCCCGCCGCCGCCAGTAGCGGTGGGCCGCGACGACCTGGCGCAGCGTCGGCAGTCCGTCCACCGAATCGATGGTGGCCAGCAGGATGGGCCAGTCGCCGCTCACCCCCATGCCCCAGAGCAGCTGCTGCGCACCGCGGTTCCGCCGGAGCTCCGCCTGCGGCGGGCGAAGCGCGGGACTGCCATAGAGGAGATGAGCTGCCAGCTCCTGAAACACCGCGGCATCGCTCGGAGTGAGATTGAACTCGCGCAGCTCCACCTGGCTCGAGGTCCAGGCCAGATCGAGCGCCCGCTGCGCGGCGTGAGAGTCGCGATAGCGGTCGGCCAGCTCGAAGGCCCGCTCGCTGCTGGTGGCGATCAGCGTCGTGAATGCCACCGACGCCGATCTCCCCGGCTCCAGGCGGACCCGGGTGCGCAGCGCGAAGATCGGATCCAGCACCGAGCCGGTGCTGCCGGAGAGAGGTCCAGCGGATCCGAGGGCGACCGGATCCCGCGTGCTATGTCCCCGGCCGACGAAGCGTGCCCGGTCGGTCTCGCAGCTGACCGGCCCCACCCGGTTTTGCCCGCTGTCCACCACGTGCACGCACCACAGCGGCTTCTCCTTGGAGGAGCGGGCCCGGCGGGTCGCGGTGATCGCGTTACACCACTCGTGCCACTCGGTCTCGACGAACAGGTTGCCGAACGCCGGATGAGCCCGGTCGCTCTCCGGCGGCGCGAGCACGATCTCGCCGTAGCTGGTCAGCTCGACCTCGCGGGTCTCGTCGCTGTTGTTGGTGACGGTAACTCGCCGCACTTCGGCCGAGTCTTCCGGCACCACCGCGATCTCGGTGCTGGTCTCGATGGGGCCATCGACCCGGTGAAAGGTGACCCGGTCGGTCGCCAGCAACGCCTGATAGAGATGCGCCGGGGCGCACACTGGCTGGTGCGCCGCCGACCAGACTCTGCCGGTCGTGAGATCCTTCAGATAGCAGAACTGCCCGGTGAAGTCGCGAGTGCCATCGGATTGCCAGCGGCTCACCGCCAGCTCCTCATAGCGGCTGTATCCAGCGCCGCAGTGGCTCACCATGATGGTGTAGGGCACGTGACCCAGCAGCGCGATGTGGGGCTGCGCGGTGTCCGGCGTGTCCAGCTCCCGCACCGAGGGCCGCTCCACGTCGGCCTCGGGCATCGCCTCGTCGGGGTGGGCACTCTGGGGCTGTTGCACCACCAGCCGGCGGGGTATCCGCTCGTGCAGCAGCAGCTCGGCCGATCGAACGATCGGGTCGGCGTGGAAGCGACGCTGCCAGACGTTGTTGGTCAGGACGTTGGTCATGGCGACGAGACTCATCCCGATGTGATGCGCCATGAACGCACCGACCAGGGCGTAGTCCTGCTCCGGATCGGGACGGGTGTAGTCGATGGCATCCCGGAAGCCGTAGGGGCCGAGCGCGCCGAGCTTCTCCAGCTCGCGCAGATTGGCGAGCGCCCGCTGGGGATCGATCATCGCGGCGAGCAGCGAGGCGTAGGGAGCCACCACCAGCTCGCGGCCGAGTCCCCGTTTGAGGGCGAGATCGGGCACCCCGAAGGGGCGGTACTGATAGGTGTGGTAGCGGTCGCGTACGTTGTACGCGCTCTCGCTCACGCCCCACGGTACCCTGCGCTCGCCGCCATAGGTCACCTGGCGCAGCAGCGCGCCTTTGCAGGTCTGCGCCAGCACCGTGCTGGGGAACGAGCGCATCACCAGCATCGGCATCAGGTACTCGAACATGCTGCCGCTCCACGACACCAGCGTCGGCTCTCCCGCCGCGTAGGTCAGGGTGCGGCCCAGGCGGAACCAGTGGTCCACCGGCGCGTCGTTCTTGGCCACCGCGAGGTAACTCGCCAGGCGGGCTTCGGAGGCGAGAAGATCGTAGTACGACGGATCCAGCGCGTGGGTTGTCGCGGCGAAGCCGATGGTGAAGAGCTTCCGCTCTTTGTCGAGGAGATACCGGAAGTCCATCTCCATGGCGTAGCGGTAGGCTCGCTCGCCGATCGCCTCCAGTCGCCGCAGCACATCGGCGGCTGCGGGAGATTGGGTTGCTTGCTCGCGCAGCGTGAGAACGGAGTCATAGCGCGGGGGGCCTTCGGTTCCGTCCTCCTCGGAGTCATTGCCAGGGTCCCCTTCGGCTGCGCTCAGAGCTTGCCCTGAGCTCTCCGAAGGGGCAGGCTCCGCACCCGAAGCAGTCCCTCCGCTCCCCCCTCCTAGCTCCAAGCTCCTCGCCCCCAGCTCCTGGCTGCCAGCTCCCAACCGCTCCATCCATTCCTGGTGCGCCGCAATCAGTCGCAGACTCCACGACGTCCACTCCGTCACCCCCTCGGCAACCTCGCCCTTGAGTCCGGCCGAGCCGATCTCGGTCTGGTAGCGACGGAGCAGGTCGGCCAGCTGTTCCAGCGTCGCGACCGAAGGAGTCTCCCGTCCGGCCTGCGCCAGGAGTTTGCGCGCCGCCACCAGTCGTTTGGACGCGGGGTGGCTCGGGACGACCGTCCGCCGTCGCTCCTCCGCCAGCATCAACGCCACGTCGAGCCCGCGGCCGATGCGCCCCTCGGGCGCCTCGTCCGCCAACGCCAGACACGCCTGTCTGAGTGCCACGAAATGCCCCGCCAGATTCCCGCTGTCCACCGTGGACACGTAGGCTGGCTCCAGCACTCTCAGGTCGCCGAGGTCGTACCAGTTGTAGAAGTGCCCGTGCAGCCGCCGCATCCGCTCCAGCGTGCGGAACGCCAGCTCCAGGCGGCGGGCCATCTCATCCAGGGTGATGAAGCCCAGATCGCGGGCGCAGACCATCGCCAGCAGCTGCAGTCCGATGTTGGTGGGCGACGTACGCATCGCCACCACCGGCTTGGGGTCCTCCTGGAAGTTGTCGGGCGCGAGCCAGTTGGTGTGTTCGTTGACGAACCGGTCGAAGAAGCGCCAGTGGAGCAGGGCATAGCGGTGCATCTGCCGCCGGCCATCGGCGGCGAGTCGCAGCTCCCGCGCGAGCGCCGGTGCAGCCAGCGCCTTCGCCACTAGCGGCGACGCGATCCAGGCGAGGATCAGCGGCAGCACTCCGACGAGGTACTGCCAGTCCGGTGCCGCCGCTTCGCTTCGGCGCCAGGCCACCAGCAGCAGGATCGCGACCGCGACCGCCACCGACGGCCACATATGGCGCCACAGCGCGGCAAGCGAGCTCGAGGTTCCCCGCTCGATCTGCGAGGCGGTCTGCCACTGGAGCAGATGCCGGCGCGACACCGCCATGCGCCAGAGTGTCCTGACGATCGCGTCGGCGGAGGCCCATGTCTGATGGGGCAGGAACACGATCGCGAGCGCAACTTGCTGGAGGCTGGTGATGAGGTCGCGTCCCACCGCAGCGTAGTACGCCCGCCAGGACTTGTCGAAGGGTGGCCGAAGGAGCGCCAGCAGGAGACTCACGATCCAGGGTGCGGCGATGGCGCCGATGCCGAGTACAGTCCACTGGACCGGCGAGCCGGGGAGCAGCGTCCACCCAGCCAAGAGGAAGATCAGTTGCGCCAGCTCCACCGTGCTGCGGCGGAGATTGTCCAGGATCTTCCACCGGGAGAGCAACGAGAGCCGGTTGCGCTCCCTCCCGTGCGGCCCCGGCACTCGCGAGGTAAGCCAGGGAAGCAGCTGCCAGTCGCCCCGGATCCAGCGGTGCTTGCGCCGGGTGTAGGTCAGGTATCGGGTCGGGTAGTCGTCGTAGACGATCACGTCG
>JBKPAO010000038.1:0-5511 GCA_046726475.1 Gemmatimonadota bacterium
AGCATGGCGATCCCTCCTGGGGGGTGGAGAACGAACTCAGCGTTTAAGGATGGGATCTGCCACAGCCGCTGTCTTGTGCACCCGAAGCGTTCTTGTGTGCCCTTAGCGCCGTGGATGGCATCCTTCCGCCTGCGTATAGTACGCTTTTTACCTTATACCAGGCTGTCTTGGTCTGAGAATGACCCACTGCCAAAGGCGGACCGGAATGCTGGAGGGGAGGCCATCTGCGGTGGGGAGGTCAATTGTCATACAATGCCTAGACGGACTTGCATCGCTCTGTCACGATCAAGTCAGCCTGATACCCAGTGCCATCGATCCTCAAGAGCCCTGGCCAGATCATCCGGTACGGGAACAACTAGCACCCTCACGGCACCTGGAACCTTTATTTCCTCTGATGGAAAGGGCGGTGCTCCAGCCTCCTTTAGGCTCTCTCGGAGATACTGGGTGAGCGTGTCCTGAGCGAACCGGAGGAGATTGTCGTTGACCGAGGCATAAGCCTGGCATCCCGGGAGGTCGGGGAAGACGATGAGAGTGTGCGTACCCTCATCCGTCAGAATTGCGGATAGTTCATACTCCGATGCTCCGTGTTATTGCCTAACGGACCGCGCATCAGCTGCGGCGACTCCGCAGTGCCGAATACGAGAATCTAGCGAATCAAGGCTGTCGAGGGCTGTCCAGATCGCCGCGATGAGCGAGCGGGGCAGGTGAGCTAGCTCGGCCTCGAAGGCGAGCATCTGAAGTCGGTCTGAGAGTGACCAGCGGGCGTAGGGGTCAGGTTTTAGCCATCCCTTAGTAATCTGACAGCAACTCTGAACCAAGCATCAAACTTGAGTGCCGGTGTCGAAACAGCACTGCCCTGGTCGGTTTTCGAGCGAAGTGCTAGCCTAGTAGAGTACTCGTGGTAGGATCTCCATCTGACCGACACCGCCACCGATCGCCTTCAGGCCGCTCTGGCCGACCGCTACCGCATCGAGCGAGAGCTAGGCCGCGGCGGCATGGCCACCGTGTACCTGGCTCAGGATCTCCGACACAAGCGGCCCGTCGCCCTCAAGGTGCTCCATCCGGAGCTGGCCCAGACGCTCGGCCCCGAGCGCTTCGAGCGGGAGATCCGACTCGCCGCTCAGCTCGACCATCCGCACATCCTGCCCGTCTTCGACTCCGGTGAGGCCGCGGGATTGCTGTGGTACACGATGCCGTACGTCGAAGGTGAGAGTCTGCGGGAGCGGGCCTTAGCCGACCGCTACCGCATCGAGCGGGAGCTCGGGCGCTGACCCAGGGTGCCTGAGTGCGTCGCGAGTCCATGCGGTTTGAAAACAGCTCCAGCTTCCTCAGCGTCTCACTGTGCCAGCGACTCCCCAGGTCGTTCCGCCACGCTTCTTGGCTATTCACGATGGATTAACGAACCTGCCCCACTTTTGGGCCGGTCAGTAGTGTCTGAGCCGTAACCCTGGTGGGCATTTGGCCGTTGCACCCATCCCTAAACACGGAGGCTTCCATGAGGTCCCCCTCTCCCTCGCGCTCGTGGCTTTGTTTCGTTCTGTTGCTCATAGCTGTTGCACCCTCCCTTGCTAGAGGGCAGGGAGTCAAGACCCCCCACACTCCACTGCGAACTTCGGCCGACGAGATCAGAGAGCTGAGGGAGGCTTACACCGATGCTTTCAACAAGAAGGATTCCGCAACGGTGGCAGCCATGTATTCGCCGGACGCTATTCTCATCCGGGGTAACGGTTCCGTACTGGTCGGGCAGGACGCGATCAGGAAAGCGTTTGCGACGGAGGCTCCACAATGGCCGCAGCTGACTGCCGTCACTCCTGATACCTTGCGAGTAGTCGGGAAAACCGCTTGGGAGACCGGAACGACGCGGGCCCAACCGTCGGGAGGTGGAGAGCAGGTCAGCCACTATCTTATTGTCCTCCGGCGCGGCATGAAGTACTGGAAGATCAACAGCTTGGCCGTAGTCCCGGAAACAAGTGCTACTGATTCGGCCTCGCATCGTTGAAGGAGCAAGACCGAGCGTGATCGCCCACTGTTCCCTCTTCGGCTGCCCGAGCGACGTGCGGTCTCAATCGACCGGGTTCCTGAGGGGACATCCTATGACTGCATACGCTAAGAAGTTTTGGACGACACGTCTGGGCAGGGACTCGCCGAGTACGCTCTGCTGCTTGGGCTGGTCATTATCGGCGTGATAGTTCTGCTTCAGGGTATGGCCGAGATGCGATAAAGCGCCAGCGTATCACCCACGAGAGGACGGGGGGTGATTCTCCCACCCTTCCGACAAGAGATTCGAACAAGAGGGTGGTGTGGACCTGGGCGTCGGAACCAGCTTGGGATTACCGCGTATTTGCACAAGCTCGGCGGTGACTGACTGTGCATGAAGCGTTATATCGGTAGCCAGAACTTCGGCCCGACTTCGAGCATCCACATGAGGCGTGAGCCAAGCCTCCCAAAGGAGGGTTGCAGCGGACCCCGTTATTGCACCTACTATTGCTACAGTGAGCTGATCCATCGAAATCGTTTTGAGCCGGCCCGGGCCTCAGCGTACTGTGCTGGGTAAGCCGTCACCGGCCGGTACCCTGCGGTGCCCAGTCGAAGATCATCTCCAGTCTGCCTCCCGCCACCGGCTCGATGAACACGAACCGGCCATCGGGTGTCACATCCCAGTTTGCGTGGTTGCTGACCGGGTCATAGTGTAGTGGGTCGATGACGACCTCGCGCGCCGCTACGCGAGGCGGCTGCCCCGGCACAATGTGCGCGGCGAGGAGGCGTGACGTCGCGCCCTCATGCTCGACGTAGTAAAGGCGCCGTCCCTGGCGACTCCACACTGGCTCCTCTCCGGCACCCTGGGAAACCAGTGTGCGGCCCCCCTCCCCTCCAAGCGCGCGGACATACACCTGCCGCCGGCCGGTCTCGTCGCTCATATACGCGAGCCATCGGCCGTCCGGAGAGACGGCGGGTGAGTGCTCCTCGAAGGGCGAGGTGATGAGCGGCTCCGGCGGGCTGCTGTCGGCGTGCAGGATGACGATGTCGCTCGGTCCGTTCTCGACCTCGCCGTGTCCCGCCACATAACGGTGCCCGTCGGGCAGCCAGGCTCCCGGATGCACCAGTCCGGCGATGGCGATGCCGCGCTCGCCCGACGCCCCGTCGGCCGAAACCGTGAACACCGGCCCCCCCGCTGTGCCGAGGGAGAGGTAGGTGACATGGTGGCCATCCGGGGTCCAGACCGCGTCGTGCGCATCGCCCTTCGAGGTGATGCGGCTCAGACCGCGGGTGGCCAGGTCGAGGACCCAGACGTCTCGGCCCTGCCGGCCGCCCAAGTCCCGGTCGAGCACGATGCGGCGGCCATCGGGGGAGACGCGCGGGTTGTGGAAGGTGCCCGGCTCGCTGGTGAGCACCTCGCGCCGACCCTCGGGCGAGACGATCACCAACCGGTTATCCGGGCGCTGGGCGGTGACCAGGAGCCCGACGCCCGCGGCGAAAGCGACCCGGCCAGTGCGGGCGATGAGCGTCCCATCACCGGTCGGCACCGTCGCGCCGCGAATGCGGGCCCTCGCCGGATCGAAGTCCACAGCCTGCAGTGCCCCATCGGGCCGGGTGAAGTAGAGCCTGCCGTCGGCGAACTGGGGACGTAGGGCGCTCTCGTCCAGCAGGGTATCCACACTGCGGGAGCGCAGGTCGAGCGAGAGAATGCGGGCACGGGTGGGCGAGCCCCGCATCACGCTAAACAGGACATGGTGTCCATCGGGCAGAATCGCGGGCTGCAGGAAATCGACTCCGGGCGGCGCTCGGAGGAGGAGGTCCCGCCGAGATGACTGCGGCTGCAGAAGCACGAGGCCGGGCGCTGTCGACAGCTACTACGCCCCGACCACGAGCATCGGCCGGAAAGCGGCCACCGACGAATGGCACCGTCACTGCGTCGCTGCCGTCGAGCCGCTGGACCACCAGCTCTCCTCGGCGATGAAAGCCGATGTGACTGCCATCAGCCGTGAGGAACGGCTCGATGGCTCCGGCGCTGCCGGGAACCGGGATGAGATCGAGCCGGTCTACCCGCCGCACGACGATCTGCCCGCCGTCGAGCGTGGCGATCGTGCGCCCGTCGGCCGATACAGCGATCTGGGCGCCGCCCACCTCGAACTGGCCGGAGAGGGTGATGATCGCGCGGCGGGTCGGCGGCGGAACAGAGCGGCGGCCGGCATTCCAGCTCCAAGCGGCGACACCGGCCGCGACGGCTGCCAAGGCCACGGCACTGAACGCCAGCAGTCGCCACGTAGTGGCGCGCGCGGCGGCCGCGGCGCTACCCGCAACCCGCCGCCTGCGGGTCGATCCGGCGATGTCACCGGCGAGCGCGGCGGCGAACTCGACGGCGCCGGGAAAGCGATCGGCCGGCAGCTTCTCCAGCGCGGTGTGCACCGCCGCCTCGACATGGTCGGGCACACTCCGCCGGCAGGCGGTGAGTGCTGGCGGCTCCTCGGTGAGCAGTTTGGCGATCACCGACTGGGCACTGGGCCCGGTGAACGGCGGCTGGCCGGTCAGCATCTCGTAGGTCACCGCTCCCAGGGCGTACACGTCGGCCCGCTGGTCGATCACCCGCTCGCCGGTCGCCTGCTCCGGCGCCATGTACTGCGGAGTGCCGAGGGAAAGCCCCGTCTGGGTCATCCGCTCGCCGCCGGCCTGCTGCACGGCCAGGGCTACGCCGAAGTCCGCCACCAGGGGTCTGCCGTCGTGCAGCAGGATGTTCTCCGGCTTGATGTCGCGGTGCACCACGCCGTGGCGGTGGGCGTAGGCCAGCGCGTCGGCGACCTCAGAGGCGATGCGCACGGCGTCGGCGATCGGGAGCTGCCGCTCACGGCGGAGCCGCTCTCGCAGGGTTTCCCCCTCGACATAGGGCATGACGTAGTAGAGCAGACCCCGGGCCTCGCCCGAGTCGAAGAGCGACAGGATGTGAGGGTGCTGCAGGTTGGCGGTGAGCTCGATCTCCTTGAGGAAGCGCTCGGGCCCGATCACGGCGGAGAGCTCGGGGTGGAGAACCTTGATCGCCACGCGCCGGTGGTGGCGCACGTCCTGGGCGAGGTAGACGGTGGCCATGCCGCCCCGGCCGAGCTCGCGCTCGAGCGTGTAGCGGCCAGCCAGAACCGACCGGAGGGAGTCGGAGATGTCCGTCATCCGGCAGGCGACTCGACTGCGGTCACGTGACTACCTGGTGGGGAAACTCAAATCTGTGCCGTGGTCGGGCGGATCGCCAGCAAGCTCTGACCTGGGTGACACCTTGGTCCGGGCGGAGCGGATAAAATCGCCTGCACCAAACCCCATCCGGAACTCAGGCGGCCACCGGAGGGACCCAGATCACCAACGAAGACGGCATCGCGACTGTGGGGAGTTGGATCTTGGGACCCGTGGCCGGCGCAAACACCCTCACAGCCGTGGCGGCCGGGCTTATCGGGAGCCCCATTGTTTTCACGGCGACAGGAACTCCCGGCGACGCGGGTCGCCTGGCACTAACCACGGCTCCATCTT
>JBKPAO010000039.1:0-7550 GCA_046726475.1 Gemmatimonadota bacterium
GTGGTGGATGCCGCGCTCGCCGGTCATGCGGTCCAGGATCGTCAGCTCGAAATGTACGATCGCGTGCTACTCATGAACGCCCGCCCGCTCCCGCGCGGGGGGGCGGTGCTGGTCATCCACGATCTCACCCAGCTGCGCCGACTGGAAGCGATGCGGCGCGACTTCGTGGCGAACGTGTCCCATGAGCTCAAGACTCCGTTGACCTCCATCTCCGGTTACGGGGAGACGCTGCTGACGGACTCGCCGGATGAGGAGACCACCCGCCGGTTTCTCTCGACCATCGTGAGCAATGCCCGCCGGATGCAGCGGCTGGTCGACAATCTCCTGGATCTGGCGCGTCTCGAATCGGGCCAATGGCACCCCGAGCCCGAACCGATCGACCTGGAGGAAGCAGCGCAGGAGGCGTGGAGCGGGTTCCAGGGCGGGACTCGGGCCGAGGGAATTGCATTTGAAACCGATATCTGTGCCGACGCTGCCTCGGTCTTCGCCGATGCCGATGCGCTGCGGGAGGTGCTCATCAACCTGATCGACAACTCGCTCAGGTATACCTCAGCCGGAGGCCGGATCATGTGCCGGGGCAGGGTCGAGCACGGTGGGGTGTCGGTCAGTGTCGCCGATAACGGCTCGGGGATGGCGCGGGAGCATCTTCCCCGCGTGTTCGAGCGATTCTATCGCGCCGATCAGTCACGGTCCCGCGATGAGGGAGGCACCGGGCTGGGCTTGGCCATCGTAAAGCATATAGTCGAAGCGCACGGTGGTAGGGTGTCGGCCGCCAGCGAGCTCGGTATCGGCACGACCATCGTCTGCTGGTTTCCCGACGCTCCCTTTGTTTCACAGTCGGCTTGAGGTACTCCTCCGCCCGGAGGTCAAGCAAAGCTTGACACGAAGGCACGAAGAAACAGCAAGAACACAAACCGCTTTCATTTCTTCGTGTCAGCCTCGCCTTTCCGTCGTCGCACGGCGCCTCCAGCGCGTCAGCCCACCTTCCCACCCGACCAAATACCTCAAGCAACCTGCTCTCGCCGGTCAACTCGCCTTCGCTACGAGCAGTTGTCCGGAATTCCACGGAAACCCGGACACGAACGCCCCTGACAATCACATTTCGGGATGAGGAGTTCTGCGATCGCCTGACCGACCACCCACCCGACTACGTCGCCCCCACACCGGCACCGCTCCCTGCCGGCGCGGGGCGGCGGGCCAGTAGATTACCGATCGCCCCCATCACACCGACCGCCAGTACGACCGCGGCCAACTCGGGCGACCACAGCCGCTCCAGGCCGAGCACTGTATCCAGCGAGAAGCGTCCCGGACCGGTGAGCGCGAGCATCACCGAGAACGCGCTGTAGAGGACCGGCACCTCGATCCCGTTGGTGCCGGCGAAGAGGCCGTTGCCCCAGTGCACCGTGACCGCTGCGACGATCATGACCGAGAGCACCAGTGCAGGACCGATGGGACCCAGAAGCCCGAAGGCGATGAGCAGACCACCGGCGAGCTCCGCCAATGAGGCGACCGCGGCGAACAGCCGGCCCGGCCGGAAGCCCAGCTGCTCGAAGAACCCGCCGGTGCCGGCCAGGCCGTAGCCGCGCAACCAGCCGAACAGCTTCTGAGTCGAGTGGGCAGTCATCATCAGACCGAACACGAGCCGGGCGATAAGGAGTCCGGTATCGGGAGCGGTAGCGGCCGACGCCGAGGCTTGAAGGAGAGAAGCGACTGACATAACGCATCCATGGTTGAGGTGAGTCTCAGTTGACTCGGCATTCTTGCTGTCTTAGAATGCTAGCATCACCATGGATTGACTATGCCTAAAAAGCCGGAAAACATTACCAATCGTCCAGTATCAGCGGACGCCATCGATGTGATCGGGGAGATCCTCGAGGCCGTTCATCTCCGAACCGACATCTTCGGGAAGCTGGACCTGCCGGCCCCCTGGCGGCTCAAGATCCCCGAACGGGAGTATCTCAGCTTCTACGTGGTCGCCCGGGGCAGCGCCTGGCTCGAGCTGGAACGGGACCGGGCGGGGACCAAACGTGAGTCGTTGGAGATTCCGCTCTCCACCGGCGACGCGGTGATTCTCCCGCTCGGCTCGGCTCACGAGCTGCGCGACGGCACGCGGAGCAAGGTGCCGGCGCTCGATTTCAACTACGACGCCTGCCCCCGGCAGCCGCATACCGGCCGGCTGGGCGGCGACGGACCGGTCACCTCGATCATCATCGGGCACTTCCTGCTGGGCAGCGGGCCGCGGAACGCACTGCTCGCGTCGCTCCCACCGGCCATTCATCTCCCGGCCGACGTTACGGCGGCCAGCCCTCGGCTGGCCGGCGTGGTGCCGCTCATTCTGAGCGAGAGCGCGTCACCCGGTCCCGGCGCATCGATCGTGCTCGCCCGCCTGGCCGATCTCCTCTTCGTGCAGGGCCTGCGCCTCTGGGTGTCTACGGCGGGACAGTCGGCCTGCGGGCTCCGAGCGGTGGCCGATCCTGCGATCGGAGCTGCGCTGCGGCTGATGCATGCTCGGCCGGCGGAGCCGTGGACGGTCGAGCGGCTGGCGTCATCGGTCGCTATGTCACGGTCCGCCTTCGCCGCGAGATTCACCGAGCTGGTGGGGGAGCCGCCGCTTCAGTACCTGGCGCGCTGGCGGATGACGCTGGCCGCCCAGCGCCTCAGGGAGGATGATGCGGTGATCGCCGATGTGGCGGAGGCGGTGGGCTACGCCAATGCGGTCGCCTTCAGCAAGGCATTCGCGCGGATGCAGGGCGTCGGCCCCGGGACCTTCCGGCGGACGGCACGACACGCGACGCCGGCCCCACGCCGCGGTGCTCCCCTTCGATGAACGGCGGCGTCTCCGGAAGACTCTCAGCGAGATTTAACACGAAGGCACGAAGAAACAACAAGGATACGAAGGAGCCGAACCGAGATCGCTCAGGGAAATTTTTGGGGTAAAGCCTGCCCTAAGCGCAGCGAAGGGGCGATAGGTGCTGCGGCGGAACGAACTATAGAGCCGCACTGTCCAGCGGTGAGGCCCCCGCGCCGCTCTCGGTTCGAAAGATCCGTCGGAGAGCAATCGTCAGCGGCAGCGCCAGCAGCGCTCCTGGCGAACCCAGCAGATAGCTCCAGATAATCAACGACAAGAGGCCCAAGAGCGGCGGGACGTCGAGCCCCGTCTGCATGAACCGTGGTTTGATCAAATTGTCTACCGCGAAGTTGAGCACCAGGTAACCGGCCAGAATCACCAGCGTGCGCTGCCAGCCGAACTCGAGCATGGTGAGGATGACCGGCGGCACCAGAGAAAGGATGATGCCCACGTTGGGCACGAAGTTCAGCACGAACGCCAGGACGGCCCACTCGAGCGCGAGATCGGTCCCCACCATCAGCATCAGCAGGTATACCAGCACCGAGAAGCCGGCCCCGGTGGCTGCGGTGATGAGGAGATACTGTCGAACATCGCGCGCAACGGCCACCCCGATGCCCCCGGGTTGGAACACCTTCCCGTGCAGGCCACGCTCCGCCAGGATGTAGGCCACGATCAAAATCAGGAGGAGGGTCTGACTGAGCGCCTGGCCGATTTGAGAGAGAAACCCCGCGGCGAGCTGGAGCAAACGGCGGGGGTCAACCAGATCGAGCGAAAGTACCCGTTCGGGCTCGATCCCGCGGGCAATCAGCCAACTTTGGAATCCTTGTTGCAACGCCTCGGCCTTGTCCTGATAGCCGGGGAGCACCCGCACCAATCGGGTGCCCGCCACTCCGAGAAAGCCGAGCAGCGCCAGCACCACCCCCGCAAGAAGCAAGGTGGTGAGCACGACCGCGAGCCCCTTCGACACGCCACGGTGTCGGAGCGCATCGAACGCAGGCACCACGGCGACGGCGAGGAGCCCGGCCAACAAGATGCTGTCCAGCAACGGGGCGGCATACCGGATTCCCGCCGCGATCACCACCAGGGCGGCGGTATCGATCAGGAGACGATGCCGGCGATCGGACTGGAGAAGGCCCAAGGGATTCACGGATGCCCGACCAGGAAAATTTAGACCTACGATCTAGCCGCCGCGCACTGGGGGATAGAACGGATTTGTCTGGGGCGGCCGGTCGTCCAGGCGGTCGACTTTACTCGTAGCCGCCAACTGAGTTCCTCGGTCGTAGTCGAGGCGAGTCAATCGTCAGGAGTTCTCGCATTCCGCCGAAGTTGCCAACGGACACCGATGTGGGCAAGTAGAGCCAGTCCCAGTCCGATGACAGCTCCAGTAAGTACGACGGCCGGAAATGCCACCTCGTCACCAACCCTAAACATCCAGGCCGAGAGCTGCTCGGGGATGTAGGGGAGCAGGCGCAAGCCCAGGAGAATGCCCAGGCTCGCGCCTGCCGCTGCGGCTCCGAGGTAGACCCGTCGCCAGGGTATCGGTCGTCGATGCGAAGACGAAGGCATCACAGTTCGAGTAGAGCTCCGGAGGCCGGCGCTTTCAGTCGCTGGCCGTAGCACGGGAAGGTTAGTGCTGCTGCCGCTGTTGCCGAGTGGCGGCTGCCCCCTTCTCCCCAATTGCTCTCAGCCGCTCCTGCAACACCAGCCGTTCGAGCTTTTCAGCCGGTAGGGCGAGCATCAGGTCGATGCGGCGAGAGATCAGCTGCAGCGCCTCGCGAAACGCCTGGCGTTTGGTGGCGTCGTCACCCTCCACGCTTGCCGGATCCTCCATGCCCCAGTGAGCTAGCGCGGGCTGGCCCGGAAAGATCGGACACGCCTCGCGTGCGTTGTCGCACACGGTGATGACGATGTCCCAGTTCTCCGGTCCAAGGGCGTCGATTCCCCGCGGCCGGTGCCCCTGCCATTCTAGTCCCGCCTCCCGCAACGCCTCGACCGCAAAAGGATTCACCCTCGCTGCCGGCTGCGAGCCGGCGCTCTGAGCGATGAAGCGACCTCCTCCCTTCCTATTCAGGACCGCCTCTGCCATTTGGCTCCGGGCCGAGTTGCCGGTGCAGAGGATCAGCACCCGCAGTGGTCGCTTCGTCCCAATACTCATCAACCGTTCCTGTTGGTTGGTATCGGTACTCGCGGTAACACTTGATATTATATCAAGAATGGTTGATGCAGTAGGGCCTCCCACCCTCCGGCGACCTGGTCATGTAGCATTTGCGTACCAGTTCCGAGACTTGAATGGGAACCTGGGTGCTTGCCGTCAGCCTCAGTAGACAAACCCCGAACCTTTCCTTAGAGTCCGTGCATGATCCGACCACTTGGTCGCCGGCTTGGTGCCCTGCTCCTGCTCACCGCCTTCCTGGTTGGTGGGTTCGGGCTGTCGGATCTCGATGCCTTTCTCTTTCACTCCAATCCCCATGGGGCCCGGGCCGATGCGGCCCACCTGGAGCAGCCCGGCGGCTGCGGCGCGCACGCGGAGCGATGCGTGCTTGCCGTTGCCACGGCCCGAGCCGCGGCGGCCGGTTCGGCCCCGGTCAAGGTCCGACTCAGTCCGCTCGTCTTTGCGCCCCAGACCTTCGCCACTCCGGTCCACCGGTCGATCGCCCGGGGCTCACTCCAGTACTCTCGCGCTCCACCTCGCGCATCCGCCCGCTGAACGCGGGACCTGATCAACCAACCCCATAACGCGTAACCACCTGCGTGCCCTCTCGGCATGAGGGCGGACGCACACTTTTGGAGGCAGGATGCGCACATTACTCCTGGCGCTTGCGCTGGCAGCGCCTGATCGCTTGCCCCTCATTCCTGACACCTCGGCTCATGCTGCGCCCGAGGTGAGGGGGACCGTCACCGACTCGGCCGGAGCGCCGATCGCCGATGCCCGGCTCATTCTCACCGAGCTGCATCGGACCACGACCAGCAGCACCGATGGCCGCTTCACCTTTCCGGCGGTGATTCCGGGCCAGTACCACCTGTCGGTGTCGGCCATCGGGTTTGCGCCAACGGTGCTGCCGCTGGTTGTCGCCGACCGGGACACTGCGCTAACCATCAGACTGAAGGCGTCCGTGGTGGAGCTTCAGGCACTGCAGGTCACCGCCAGCCCTAATGCGACCACGCTACTCAACTCGCCCCAACCGGTAAGCGCCCTGAGCTCGGACGAGCTCAGGAATGCGCAAGCGCCGTCGCTGGGCGAGACGATCCAGAGTCTTCCCGGGGTCCGGAGCCTCAGCACCGGCACCGGCATCGGGAAGCCGGTGATCCGAGGACTCACCTCCAACCGGGTGCTGGTGGTCGCGGATGGCCAGCGACTGGAGACCCAGCAGTGGGGCGACGAGCATTCGCCCAACGTGGATACCGGTGACGCCGAACGGATCGAGGTGATCCGGGGACCGGCCAGCGTGCTCTACGGCTCGGACGCGCTGGGCGGCGTCATCAACGTGGTACCGAAGGAGCTGCCGGACGCGATCGGCCGCGACGGATTCGTGAGTGGGGACCTCTCGACTGCCTACAGCACCAACAACCGCCAGCCCGACGGGACGGTTGCTTTCCAAGGTGCCAGCGATGGGTTCGGTTTCCGTGGGTCCCTTACCGGACGAACCAGTGACGACATCCGCACTCCGGTCGGCGCGCTGTTCAACAGCGGCAACCGTTCGGTGGGTGGCACGGGCTCGGTGGGATACCGCGGCTCGTGGGGGAATGTGAACGCGACCTACAGCCATCGCGACGAGAAGCTGCAGATCCATGAGGATCCCTCCGAAGACCCGACCGCGACACCACTACAGCGGATAGGGGAGGACCGCGCCAAGGTGGGACTCACGGTGCCGATGGGGAATTCTCGGCTCGAGGCCGACGCCGGGTTCGAGCACAACCGGCGGCGCGAGTTCGAGGCGGCCGACGCCACCGATGTCGCACTCGGCCTCCTGTCGAAGACCTACACCACGAACGTGCACTTCCACCACGCGCCGATCGGGCGCTGGGCCGGTGCGGTCGGCGTCTCCGGGCTCTACAACACCTTCGACAAGTTTGGGGAGGAGACGCTGATCCCCAATAGCGACGCCTTTAGCGGCGGGATCTATGGCTTCGAGCAGGCCGACTACGGCCGGTGGAACCTGTCCCTCGGCGTCCGCTACGACTACCGGAGGCTCAACGCGGACGCCGACCCGGTGCTCGGCAACCCGGACGAGAAGCGGACCTACAACTCAGTGACCGGAAACGCCGGGATCTTATACCACCTCTCCGAACCGCTGGCGCTGGTGCTCAACGTCGGCCGAGGGTTCCGGGCTCCATCGAGCTTCGATCTGTTCGCCAATGGCGTGCACGAGGGGACGGTCGCATTCGAGCGGGGGAACCCAAATCTCACGAACGAGCAGTCGATCAACACCGACTTCGCGCTCCGGGCGCAGACGGCAAGCATTCGAGCCGAGCTTGGCGTCTTCGCTAACTACATCCAGAACTTTATCTACTCGCAGCCTACCACCGAGATCGATCCGGGATCGGGCTTTCAAATCTTCGACGTGACCCAGGGCGACGCGCGTCTCCTGGGCTTCGAGGGCGCGGTCGAGTATCACCCGACTCGCTACCTCCATCTGCAAGGCTCGGCCGACTACACCAACGGCACCAATACGACCACCGACTCACCGCTCCCTTCGATGCC
>JBKPAO010000040.1:0-15915 GCA_046726475.1 Gemmatimonadota bacterium
TCCTCGACGGGATCACCTGGGTCACCAATAACCGGGTCCTGCCTGCGGTCGCCAACATGAGCGTGGGAACCGGCTTCTCGTCCATCATCAACCAGGCGGTTGCCCAGTCGATAGCCGCCGGGGTGAGCTACGTGGTTGCGGCCGGTAACAGTGCATCCGATGCCTGCAGCTTCTCCCCCTCCAGCGAGCCTCGCACCCTCACGGTTGCGGCGAGCGGCCCGGACGACCTCTTCGCTGCCTTCTCGAACCGCGGTTCCTGTGTGGACCTGGTCGCTCCTGGAGTGGGTATCAGCTCGGACTGGATCGGCAGTGCCGGAGCTACGCAGGTACTCAGTGGTACCTCGATGGCTTCACCGCATGTCGCGGGCGCCGTGGCGCTGTACCTCTCCACTCATACCGGCGCCACCCCGGGCGAGGTGGAATTCGCCATCCCCTCGAACGCGACGCAGGGCGCTCTCACCGGCGTTCCCTTCGGCACCAGGAACGCCCTGGTGTACACCGGCTTTCTCACCTCCGACGTATGGCAGTCACGGGCCCCGCTCCCCCAGGCCCGCCGGGAGCTGGCGTCGGCAGTAGTCGGCGGACTCATCTACGCGGTCGGCGGCATCACCACGAGCGGTACCAGCGCGCAGGTGACGGCCTACAATCCCCGCAGCAACACCTGGAGCTCGAAAGCGTCATTGCCCTCCCCGCGGCAATCGGCCGACGGCGCCGCCGTCCTCGGCGGTCTGCTCTACCTGCCGGGTGGGATGAACGCGTCGGACGTCCTTACCAAGACCCTGTACGCCTACAATCCGTCGACCAACACCTGGATCAGCCGGGCGGCCATGCCGGTCTCCAGCGGATGCGGCGGAAGCCGCACCATCAGCGGCAAACTCTACGTGTTTACCGGTTGCACCGGTGCCGCGGGCACGACGGCAGGGCTGCTGCATCGCTACGATCCCGGCGCCAACAGCTGGACCCCGCTGAGGAGCGCCCCTCGCGCCCACCGGTATCCGGCCGTCGGCGTCATCAATGGCAAGCTCTACGTTGCGGGTGGCGTGGGCGCGAGCGGCAGCTCGTTGGGAACCCTGGATGTGTACGATCCAGTCACCAATACCTGGCAGACGAAGTCCGCCATGTCTACCGCGCGGCGCGGCGCGGCTGGTGCCGTGGTGAACGGCATGTTGTACGTCATCGGCGGCCGCGACAACTCGGGGTTGTATCTCGGGACTGTCGAGGCCTACAACCCGGCGACCAACTTCTGGGTGAGGAAAACCAGCCTGCCCCCGGCGCGCTCCGGGCTCGCCGCCGCCGTCCAGGACGGGCTCATCTTTGCGATCGGCGGCCGAAACGGCGCGGCCCTGGCCGCGAGCAACCAGGCGTATTGGCCGTAGGAATGAGCTCGACTCGCTTGAGCCGCCACATCGACGCGCCCCGAGCCGTCGTCTACCGAGCGCTGCTCGATCCGCGTGCGATCGCTCAGTGGAGGGTCCCGGACGGGATGACCAGCCGGGTGCACGAGTTTGATCCGCGCGAAGGCGGCTCCATCCGGATCTCACTTACGTACGACCAGCCCACCGGAGCCGGCAAGACGACGCCGCGCACCGACACCTATCATGGCCGGTTCGTGAAGCTGGTACCGGACGAGCGGGTGGTCGAGGTGGACGAGTTCGAGACCAGCGATCCGGCACTGCTAGGAGAGATGACGAGCACCATCACCCTCGCCGATGCGGATGGCGGCACCGACCTCCACGCCGTGCACGAGGGACTCCCGCCCGGCGTGTCGGCGGAGGACAACCGAGCCGGCTGGCGCATGGCCCTCGACAAACTCGCGGCGCTGGTGGAGGCGAACTACCGCGGACGGGGCCGGTAGCTCAGTTAGCCGGCCGACTATTGCGGCGTGTCGCTCACCAGGACGCTCCAGATCCATATCTTGAACGTCCCGTCCGAGCTGCGACCAGTCGCGGTGATAGGTCTTCCCGTATTCCTTCGCTTTGATCACGCCCGGACTCTAGATACTCACCGGTATCCGGGCCAGAACTCTTCCAGCGTGCAGGCTTCCCCGATCCGTTCCCGGGCTTCCAGCACTAGCACCAGCACCCGTCGGCCGGCGCGCGCGAGGTAGGCGGCGCAGGTCAGACCATTGTGACCCGCACCTACCACGATGACATCCCAGGTGGCTCGGGCGAGCTCCTTCACCGGCCGAGGAAGGCCGATCCGGCCCAGGTTGCTGGACCTGAGAAAGCCTGATCAGTGACCGCTATCGGAAAAAATGAGACCCTTTGCAGCTCGAGTCATGAGCAGTAAGCCGGCCGACCCCTGCGTTCGCCCGCGTCGGGTCCTGTGACCTTGAACTTTTTGGTACGCGGGTTCAGCTTCCTGCCTCCCCCATCCACCATGGTAGGCGATGAACCGGGTCGAGTAACATCGGCCTGTCGTTCACGACTACGCTTCCCACTTCACCACATGACCGCTTCCGGCCATCCATGCACCCTGGTCCACACCTTTGTCCGTCTTCGGCCCAAGCTGGCGGCACAGCACCCCAGCATTCCTTCTAACACCTGGCACCCAGTCCGAACCTGGAATCCGAAGGCGCTTTGCCCTCAGGCGGAGCCCGGTCTCGTCTGGGTCGATGTCGAGGGACGGCTCCGGAAACTCCCGACTCACTACTTTGAGTTCACAACGTCGAATATGTAGTAGCGGTGGCGCAGGTACCCCCGCCGAGATCCTCACAGCGGCGGCTAGCTGCACTCGGAAACCGAGCAGGGGACCGCGATTTTTCCGCAGGATGGGGCGGAGCGCCAGAACGTCGGCCCGTCAGGGAGATTCGGCCGGCTCGCGCGCGCTTAAGCGGCACGCAGATCGGCCAGCCAGTTGAGCGTGACGATGATCTGCTCGGACTCGGCCGGAGGCCGGAGCACTACGAAGCGCTCCCCTCGGCACGGTCCGTCCGCCAGCGCGGAAGAGGACGTGGCGACGGTGCGGTAACGCACTGTAGCGGCCGCGGTAATGCGAAGAGAACGCCGAAGGATCAGCCGACCAGTACATCCAGGGCGAGCGTCACAACCCCGGCCGCAGCGACCAGCGTGGCGAGCAGCCGGGCCCGGCGTTCGTCGGCGCGTGCTCTCCGCAGGGTGTCTCGTGCCGCGTGAAATAGAGCAGCGATCCCGCGATGACCAGTGCCAGCTCGACTGCGATCGACGCGGCGGGCACAGGCCGAACCCGAGTCGGGGCAGTTCCCCGGCGTTCCCCGGCAGGATCGGAAGGTCGGCCCGATGCACGATCAGATCCAGCAGCCAGTGCGAGAAGACCACCGCGCCGAGCACCATCCCCACTCGACGGCCCCAAGGGACGGCGGCGACGAGCCCGAACAGGAGGGCGAGAACGCCGGCTCCGAGAAGCGAGTGGGTATAGTCCGCGTGGATGATCACCTCGCCGTAGCCGCCGCCCGCGATCGGCTGGAGACTCTCGATCCCCGCTGCGTAGAGGGGCACGAAGACGATGTCGAGCCAGACCGTCGCCAGCATCAGCGCCCACAGCGGCGCCGACGGCGCCTTCGCTTTCACCGCGGCGGCGAACCCGAAGTGTCCGGCAACCACCGTCTCAGCCTCGCCGCGGCCGGGGCCACGGCAGTCGTGCATCGAGCCAACCGATCACGACGACGAAGAGAACCACGCCGACGGTGAACCCCATGGCACCCCCCTCATTGACAATCGCGCTATCGCGATAGTTTTCATCCGCCCTCTATCCCCTATCCGTCTGCCCCACGGCAGGGAAGGCAGATCTATGTCGCCAATCCGGTCCAGGATGGAAGCCGAGGACTGGCTCGCCAGACGCCTGGCATTGGAAGGGCCTGGCTTGTGGACAGTGCAACAGTACAAGGAGCTGGGGAAGAAGCTGGCGCAGGACTACCGGCCCAAGGGGTCGAAATGGCGGGTGAAGGAATGGATCCAGCAGCCGGAAGGAATTCCGGTCTATGTAGTCACCCGCGGGGATGGTATAGGAATTCACCGGGTGGACGACGCCGAGAGAGCGCACGAAAAGGCCGATGCTGTGATGCAAGCGTTGAACGCACTAGATGCCGAGATGAGCATCCTGGCGTAAACGCGAGCTCGGCGGTGCGCCGGTTTTACTGAGGACCTCCATGGCGGCGTTGCGGCCATTGATGCCGATCACGCTTCCGCCGGGGTAGGTTCCCGCCCCGCACAGAAACACGCCCGCCATCGGCGTGCTCGGCTTCAGTCGCCGGTCCCACATGTACTCCGGCAGGCACTCACCCTGGAAGATGTGCCCACCGGCGAGCCCGGTATGGCGCTCGATATCCGGCGGCCCCATCACCTCGAGGTGCAGCACGGCATCGGGGATGTTGCTGCAGAAGCGTCCGACCGATTCCAGCGCCACTCGGGCCACCTCGGCGCGGCGGGTATCCCAGTCGCCTCGCTGAAAGCGATAGGGCACCGGCTGGGCAAAGATGCTCATGACGTGCTCGCCGTCCGGCGTCACGCTGGAGTCGTGCGAGCTCTGGAAATACAGTTCGGTCCAGAGCCGGGACGGCAGCTCGCCGGCCCGGGTTGCCGCGTGGTGCGACCGCCAGTCGGATTTGCTGAGGGGCGTGTTGACCTGCCCGAAATGGTGGGGCTCGAGCGTGCCGGGACGGGCCCT
The DNA here is from genome assembly GCA_046726475.1 of Gemmatimonadota bacterium. Taxonomy (GTDB): domain Bacteria; phylum Gemmatimonadota; class Gemmatimonadetes; order Gemmatimonadales; family GWC2-71-9; genus CAVVWJ01. The sequence goes on from JBKPAO010000040.1 coordinate 4,645, forward strand.
GAAGTTGGGCAGCTCCTTCAAGCCGACGGTGATTTTGACGGCGCAGCCGGTCATCGGGATCCGCTCCACCTGGGCTCGCCAGGACGAGTCGGCGGCATTTCCCAGCAAACGCAGTGTGGTGCGGGGATCGGCATTTGAGATGACGACCGGAGCCCGCACCCGCTCACCGCTCTCCAGCTCCACCCCTTCGCCGGGGAGGATCCGGCTCACCGGCACCCCGGCAGCTATCAGCGCTCCCGCATCCCGCGCGACGTCGGCCAGGAGAAACGATACCCGGCCCATTCCTCCCTTGATGTAGCCCCACATTCCGGGAATTCCGCCCATGCGGCCCGAGGCATGGTGAAAATGAATCGACGCCGTGCCCGGCTGGTGCGGGGTGGCGTCGGTGCCGATCACACCTTGCCCCATCAGTGCTTCGTGCAGCCGTTCGTCGTCCAGATAGCGTTCCACGAACTCCACCATGGACCACTCGAACAAGAGCGCGATCGCCTCCCGATCGCCCGAGAGCCGGGACTCGATCTGCTCTCGGCTGGGCGCCCGCCCGATCCACACGTCGGCCGGACCGGCGGGTCGAAGCGCATCCCGCACCCGCTGCTTCAGCGCCGACATCGCGCGCCAGCCCGAGAGATCTCCCGGCGCGAAGCGGCCGATCTCCGCCTCCGCCCGCTCGTCGTCACCCCACAATTGCACGCTGGTTCCGTCCTCGAAGGGAACGAACAGGCCCGGTATGGCCGGATGCCACTCCAGGCCGCGGCCGGCGAGGTCCAGCTCCTCGAGCACCATGGGATGGAGCAGCCCGCAGACGTAGGCGCAGGGCGAAACCCGGTAGCCGGGCCAGAACTCTTCCAGCGTGCAGGCTCCCCCGATCCGCTCCCGGGCCTCCAGCACCAGCACCCGCCGGCCGGCGCGCGCGAGGTAGGCGGCGCAGGTCAGTCCATTGTGCCCCGCCCCCACCACGATGGCACCCCAGGTGGCGGCCGCGAGCTCCTTTATAGGGCGAGGAAGGCCGATGAGGCCGAGGTTGCTGAACGCCGAGGTCATTGTCGCACTGAACTCCGCAGCTGCATCATGAATCGCACCGAGTGAGCGGCGAGTTCAAACTTAGATGGGGCAGCGACAACTAGAAGAGTTCGCCAAAAGCAAAAACATTTAGCCATGCGGCCAATTGTTTTTCTTGCGGTTCAAATACGAGCTCCGGTGGATTCTGCTGTTGGGAAATACGAGGGGAATGTAGAACGGCGTGCAGGAGACGATTTACGCTGTCTGCGGCACGCCGTTCTTTTGCTACGAACTGCTGAGGTTACGCCCCGTAGCTATCCCCGCCGTGCCGCGCAAGAATCTCACGGGTCTGGTCTGGGGAAACCACGCCCTCTGTATCCACGGCTACCAGCACTCCGCCACGCTCAACAGCCGGACCGTAGAAGTCGGCCTCTTCCCGGCTGTAACCGGCCTTGCTCAAGGCGCCAGCGATGGCACCTGAGGTACCACCCACGAGCGCGCCCGCGGCCAGTGCACCACCGGTGGTTCCAAGAGCGGAAGCAAGCCCGCCCGCCGTGATGAACGGCCCGATGCCTGGGATTGCGAGGGCGGCCAAGCCGAAGAGCACACCGGCGCCGGCCCCGGCAGCCGCTCCTTTGGCCGCTCGCTTGCCCGCTGTGTCTGGGGAGGCCCCTGCGGCAACAGCTTCTTCCTCATTTCGGGCGACAAATGATAAGTCCGTATCCGTCACTCCCAGGCGCCGCAGCTCGTTGACAGCTCGCTCGGCCCGCGTCTGGTCGTTAAATACAGCAGTAACTCGCGCCATGTGGTGCTCCTTCGGTTCAGGCTCATAAAGTGAACTTCAGCCCGGGAGCTTCGCACAATAGACGTGGGGGGGCGGTGAGCCTGGTCACCATTTGCCGTGGCACCGATCTATCGGAACAAATGCCGCACGAAGATCGCGAGGCTCCCTAGAGTGTAAGCCGCGTAGAGCACCATGATGCTGGCAAAGATGACAAAGGCGAGAAAGGCGAGCGCGACTGCAGCCTCCCAGACCCAGGTCATAGCTCTGGTGGACCAACGTGGGGCCCTCCGCCACAACGACACTGTTGCACTCTTGAGCCATGGTAAACCCGCTACCCAGCCTGTTCCTGGCCCGAACATCGACTGACCTGCCATGTTTTGCGCTCTTGGAAGGATGATGTGGGGCAGAATTGCAGACTCCGGGCCGAGGGCAGGGCCCGGCATGGTGTACTCGAACTCCAATGTGTGATGTCTGATGATCGTCACAGGCAGGTTGTGCGGATTGGCCAAACCTGACGCTGCGCTGGGCTGGTCACCGAGGGTGAAGTACAACCGCCATCGCGGCATCGTCCAACCCGTCGCATAAGACCGGTGAGCCGGCTTACGGTATCCCAGCACCTGATTCCTCAAGTTGGAGTAACGCAATCAATGAATCTCGGCGGAATGGTTGGGTTCTCCTTCGATGCGCTTCCACGGCTCTGCCCTCGGCGTTCTGTTCGCCGTCTGCCATCTGTGTGTCTCGTCAGCGGCCGAGGCCCAGGAACCGGCCGAGACGACCCGGCGCCCGGCGCCGAGCTTCTGGCATGCTGCGGCCGGCGTGATAGCGATCAACTGGCTCACCTGGGCGTACGACTGGTATGTGCAGCGATGGCCTTGGGCGAATGTGGGCATTCAGAGCTGGGGACAAAACCTTCGCAGTGGATTCGTCTGGGACAACGACTTCCTCCTCGATAATCAACTAGCTCATCCCTATCACGGCAGCCTCTATCACGGCTCCGCCCGAGCCAGCGGCTACGGGTTCTGGGCATCGGTTCCCTTTGTCGCCGCGGGCAGCGCCGGGTGGGAATTGTTGGGAGAGAAGATTCCACCTTCTCTGAATGACCTGATCAACACCACCCTTGGCGGCATCGCTTTGGGGGAAGTCACCTACCGGTTCAGCTCCCTGCTGGGCGCCAAGGGGCAGCGCTACTCGCTGGGGCGAGGGCTCGGTTCCTTTGTTCTGAGCCCAGTCGGGCGTACTCAGGCGCTGTTGTACCCTGCCGGGCAGGGCGACGTGACCCCGGCTCAGCCGGAGCGGTTGGCAGCGATGGCCGTGGGACGACACTCGGGCCACACCTTCATCGATCTATTCATCCCCTATGGCAGCCCGTTCGATGTCAGGGTGACCCGGCCGTACGATGCCTTCGATTTCCGCCTGGAACTCGGTCATGGTGGTACGAACGGGCCCGTTCGCCGCCTGGAGATCTCCGGACTCCTCGCCCGCAGCTATCTGAGCCACTCGGTTGGGAATCGATCCGTCTTCGGCCTGTTTCAGCACTTCGACTACGAGGATCTCCCGACCATGCTGTTCGGCGCCCAGAGTGTGAGTGGCGCGGTGCTGTATCAGCATCAGCTGAGCGAGCGCAGCAAGGTCAACCTCGGCGTGCACCTCGAGGGCATTCTGCTGGGAGAGATTTCGTCCGATCACGACTTCGAGTGGCACCGCTACTACGATCTGGGGCCAGGGGCAGGTGGGCGGGTGGGCGCGTCCTTCATTCGAGACGGGCGTGAGTGGCTACGGTTCGATGGCAAACTGGTGTGGCTGCACAGCGTCCATGGGAGCGACGCCGACCATATCGCCAGCTTTGTCCGGCTGAGGGCTGCAGTCCCGTTACGAAGGCCTCTCGGTGTAGGTGCCAGTCTAGACTTCATCACGCGGCGCAGCACCTATCGCGATTTCCCTGCGGTGAGCCAGAAACTCCAGCAGATCCAGGGATACTTCAGCTGGACTCCGAATTAGTCCGAGCTTCTCCAAACCCGATACCCGCCTACGTTACCGGCGACGAGCTCTTTTCGTCTGATCCTATCAACCAGGAGGGCGCGGATGCTGTCACTCCTTACCCTGAGAACCCGTGCGCTATTGCTGACGAACACTACCCGCTTCGCCCCCACCACGATGGCATCCCATGTGGCTCGGGCGAGCTCCTTCACCGGCCGAGGCAGCCCGATGAGGAGTGAAGATTGGCCGGGATTTTGGCAACTGGGTCGAAGTGACGCCTCATACCGTGACCGGGTGCAGGATTAGTTGGGTCTCAGCGGCGAATGGCGGGACGGGTTAAACTTCGAACAGCTACTCCTTTCTCGCCTGCTCCTCCCGACACGTGCGCCGGGTCCAAAGGTTCACACTGTTTATCAACGATTCCGGTCCCAAGTACTGGGAGCTGGACGGCCCGGATTTATCCCGGCCAGATGCCCGCCTCCTCCGCGACCTCCGCGCCAGCCACGATGCCACCCTGTCCCTGACCGACCTGGTCGAGCACCTGTAGGAGACCGTCAAGCAGCTCCGCACGCAAACCAGCGCAATAGAAGCGATCATCGCTGCCGCAAGGAAACGGCTGGGCGAGAAAGAAACCATGGCCAACCGATGACGGATGAGTCCTCAGCCCTGACCAGGGACGATGTCCGCAAGGAAGCTCGGGAGATCCTGGTGACCCTGGATGGAAGCCGGCACCACCAAGAGCTATTCGAGGCGAGTTGGCGAAAGCTCTGGCAGCTAGTGCGCGAGGCCGATGTAGCTGGGTTGCTCCTGGATGGTGGGGAAAACGGTGCCTGGCACTTCAGCAGAAGACCGGGCGGAGGCCGCCGTGGAGTGACGCCCAGCCTGCAGGCGGGTAACTTCATTCTACCGATTTGGCCCCCCGAAGAACCCCGTTGCGGGCCCCATCTCCCCACACTCCTCAACTGGGCTGGAGTGCCTGCACCAGATGGCCGATAGAGATTCCAAGGACATAGCTTCCTTGAGACGTTCCAGCGACAACGGCGGCGATGCTCGGGCGCGAAATTCCAGTCTTGGGCAGTTCAATGACAGATGAGTCCTCAATCGTGAGCAGGGCTATTGTCGTCGAGGAGGCTCGGGAGATCCTTCTGACCCTCGGTGGAAATCCAGATCAGGGAGAGGTATTCGAAGCGAATTGGCGTAAGCTCTGGCAGCTGGTGCGAGAGGCCGATGGCCGGGTTACTCCTGAAGCGGGGAACCGGGCGTCCTTACTCCCCGGCGAAGGCCGCGAGTGGCGACGGCAACCTCGGCACCGGCCTGCAGAATTTCTCCGCACCGTCGTCCGTGAACCGCGTGTACTGCTCCCGCGCCAACGCAATCAGCTCCTCGAACCGCCGGCACGGCCGCAGACTCTCCAGGAAACAGTTGTGACGGGTAAAGTACACTTAGTCCACCCAGCCCCGTACGCCGACCGAGTGCTCAAGCCAGTTTAGGGCCTCCTCCGTCTTCCCGACCCGGGCGTACGCCGCGGCCATCAGGTATGAACCAGTATTCGTCCGACTCCCCCCGCTCGGCCTGGCGCAACGAGGGAGGGGAGTGGAAGGTGAGCGCCTATATAGCGCCTATATATGGAATACCGGACACCCGTAGCGGTGAAGCTCGGCGCGGATCGGGCGGGGGGCAGCATGCGGGCGACCGCGCGGCCGATACCGTTGCCCTGCTCCCAGCCATCCTCGACGGCGTGGAGGAAGTGGATGCCGCCGTAGACGCGCGACATCCCGGCCTCCTGCTGGGTCTGCGTGAGGCTGTGGAAGTGCCGGGTAACCCCGGGCAGCGTCGTGCTCGTGACGCTGACGCGAATCCGGTCGCCAAACTGCGCACGCAGGACTTCCGTCGCGGCCGCCGACGTGACCGCAGCCGCAGAGGGATAGTTCGGAATCGGCGGGATGAGGAACGTCGGCGGGATCACCTCCGGCGGCGTCCAGAGCAGCGGCAGCCAGTTCGGATCAGCCTGGGTCGCGTCGTTGCCGTCCTCGGCAGCGCGGCGGATCGCCGTGTACGGCCGCCAGAAGCGGAAGTGGTACTTGGCCTCGAAGCAGGCGAATCCGCCGTCCATCATCGCAAAGTTCACCAACGCGAGCACGCGGGCGGCCTCCCACGGGGTGCTTCGCGCCTCGTCGGGACACTGGTACAGTTGGGATCAGGTGAGGCGCCGCCGAGACGCTGGCCTCCGTGAGAGCACGCCGACCAGAATCAGCGTCACCACGATCTGAACGAAGACGAAGCTCACGACCAGGAGCGGCCGGCCGGCGAGGAGCGATTCGGGGCCCGGGATCGCGGCCGAGAAGAGCGAGAGGTTGGCGAGGTTGCCGAGCACGGCCAGCGCCAGGAGTCCCTTACCGCCGCGGTAGATCCACCAACACAAGACACCGTACACCAGCTCTACGGCGAAGGCGGCGAGCGGTGCGGCGCCGTAGAGGCCGAGCCCGAGCTTGGGCCAGGGAACGCCGGGTGCGAGCGCGATGTCGGGCGCGTGGGTGAGCAGGTCGAGGACGAGGTGCGAGGCGATGCCGAGTCCGACGGCGCGGCCCAGCAGTGGGCGGCCGGCGCCGAACGCGAGGACCAACCACGCCAGCAGGGCGGCGCCGAGCCCCGTGGCCGCCGAGTGCGAATACGGCATGTAGGCGAGGTGGATGTCGGCCACGCTTCGGACCACTGACTCCGTGGTGGTGCGCTCGACGCCCAGATAGTTGAGCAGGACCCAGGCGAGCTCCATCGTCTGCACGGCGATGAGCAGCGGCGCGATTGGCACCGTGGGATAGCGGCGTTTCAGCAGCAGCGCAGTGGCGGCGTGGTCGATGGCGAACAAAGGGGCTCCTGAGAGCTACCGGGAGCGACGCAGCTTAGGTCGCGCCGCCGGGGGGCACTGCGTCACAAAGCGGGTCAGCGGGAATGCGGGGAAGTGGAAAACGAGCGTCGGTGTTGTGCTTCGGCCGCTACGGCACTCTTCCGGCCGCGGGAGGGCACTGCGTCAGAAAGGGATCTAGCATAGAGCCGGGACGCGGCCTCCAGAGTGCCGTCGCACGCCTCAGCAAGACTCAGTACGACTGTCTCGAAGCGAGAGGAGTCGAGTACTAGCCATGGCTTCCCTGCCTTCCAGTCGTGAACGGTCGATCGAACCGCGGAGCACGTTCGGTGCACCGTCTGATTTTCACTGCGCCTGGTCTAGGCGATGCTATGCACTCTGCTGTTGAGTACCCGCTAATAGCTGTCCCACAAGATTTGTTAGCTGCTCCGGCCGGAATGGCTTCGTCAATACCATCTCTGAGATCTTGCTGGTGCCAAGCTGAACATCGTAGCCTGACATAAGCAGTGTCGGGACACGAGGGCTCATAGATCTCAAGTGGGTAAGCAGCTCCCATCCGTCCATCTTCGGCATCCGGATGTCGGTCACTACCACATCCACCACGCCCTGTAAGAGGTAGCCCAACGCTTGGGTGCCGTCACTCGCTTCCCAGACGTGGTATCCTGCTCCTTCCAGACTGCGTCTAGCGATGAGCCGCACTACCTCGTCGTCATCGACCACCAGGACTGACGGTACGTGGTGCCGACCCGATACGGGGGCCGTCATGATTTCTCACACTTGGGCCGCAAGGGCCCGAAGAAGCGGGTATGTATGGCTTTGGGGAGTAGCGAATATATCGCTGAAACCGGCCGACCGTCAGGGGTGAGCCGAATCACCGCCAGAGGTGCTTGCGACCCTTCAGTGTAAGCACCTCTTTGATAGCGGGGTCTGTCCGTGGCCGAGCACCGCTTGGCTGTCTTGGATCCAATGTTCGCAGCCTTGTATCCCGAGTTACCGGCAGGGGTATGGCTCCCAGCGGTCAAGGCGGCTGCGTGGCAAGCAGACCGGCTCTGGCTGGAGCAGGGGCCCGAAGCACTCCTTCGGGCTCGTGTGCTGTCCGATGACCACTTCCGGTTTCGTGGAGGAACTCCCCGCACGCCAGGATGGTACGTTACCGCGGAACGGCTCTGTGACCGTACCCTGATTGAAGTCGGGAATGCGAGGCAATGAGTCCGGACGTCTACGAGAAGCTCGGCGCGTTGAGCTGTGCCTGCTAGTCAGTCCAATCCGTAAGGCTGCGTGGTAAGTCATTCGTAGTACAGTACTTCGTTGCCATACCACAGATCACTCGAGGTGGGTGGGACTGCGCTGAGCTGTGCTGCATAGCTAGTTCGGACCCTAGCGACACCCCCCTTCCCAGAATATCATAGGGTACCCTCCACTCCCTACCACCCACATGAGTCCGTCAACCGGCAGGACTGTGCTCGTCGTCGAGGACCAAGAGCCAGTGCGGGCGATGATAGTCCGCATCCTGGCAGGTGACGGCTACCTTGTGCTCGAGGCGCGAGACGGGGTTGAGGCGCTTGAAGTCCTGGAGGCCAACCCGGACGTGGGTCTCATCCTGACCGACCTCGAGATGCCTCGGATGAACGGTTTTGAGCTCGCCGATCGCCTCGCAAGCAGAGCCAATACACAGATGCTCTTTATGTCCGGCTATGCCGACCATCTTCGGGAACCGCCCAGCCCGTTCCTGCAAAAGCCGTTTACTGCCGAAGTTCTGTCTGCTCACGTGCAACGCCTCTTGGCGCCCTCTCAGGCCCAGGCATAAACCAGCACACGCCATGTACGCCGTCCCCACCGGTGGGAGGCGGGCCTTACCTATTTCGGCGCCTCGGCTTTCAGCATGCTCTGCCACGCGCTCCGGTCGGGCCTGACCCAGTGATCCAGCCAGTCGAGCACGTTATGGTACCAGAAGATGTTGTCCGCCGGCTTCCGCACCCAGTGGTTCTCCTCCGGGAACACCAGCAGCTTCGATGGTACGTGCATGGCCTGTAAGACCTGAAACATGGCATAGCCCTGGCTCGGGTCCACTCGGTAGTCGCGTTCACCATGGATCACCAGCATCGGGGTCTTGAAGTTCTTCGCGAAGGTGGCGGGCGCCACATCGATCAGCGCCTGCTGGTTCTCCCAAGGGGTACCCTTGAACTCCGGCCCGATCCCGCCGACCAGGTCGGAGGAGTAGAACATCGTCAGGATGTCGAACAAGCCGTCGTGGCTCACGATGGCTCGGAAGCGATCGGTGTGCCCTGCAACCCAGTTCGCCATGTAGCCGCCGTAGCTCGCCCCCGCCGCGCCGAGCCGAGTCGAATCCACGTAGGACCAACTGAGGGCCACATCCACCGCTTTCATCTGGTCCTGGTACGGCGCCCCGCCCCAGTCTCCCTTGATCGCGTCCATGAACTTGAGACCGAAGCCGCTAGACCCGTGAAAGTTGGGCGCGATCACCACGTATCCGGCTGCGGCGAAGAGCTGCGCGTTCCAGCGGTAGTGGAATAGGTTGTTCCAGGCATTCTCGGGCCCGCCGTGCATCATGAGGAGGAGCGGATATTTCTTCCCGGGATCGAAGCCCGGAGGCCGGATCTGCCAGCTCTGGACCGTGTCGCCGTGGGCGCCGGGAAAGCTGAAGGAGGAGAACTCCCCGAACTGGATCTCCTTGAGGATGCCCCGATTCTCGAAGCTGAGCTGGACCGGCGTGCGATCGCCCTTGGCGTTCAGCCGGAACAGCTCATTGGGCCGGGAGAAGTTGGCGTTGGTGAAGATGAGGAAGGAGCCGTCGCGGGACGGCTGAATGTTGCCGCTCACTCCCTCGGCAAAGAGCCGGGCAACCCGGCCGCTCGTCAGATCGAGCCTCGCCACCGGAATTAGTCCCCGGTCCTCGAAAGAGAGGTAGAGGCTCTTGCTGTTGGGGCTCCAGAAGTGGGTAGCGATCGAGCGGTCCAGCGGTTCGGTGAGATTCCGGAGCGTCCCGGTCTTCCGGTCGTACACGAACAACCGGGTCACGTCGGTTTCGGCGTCGGGACGGACGGTTGCGAGATAGGAGATGTAACGGCCATCCGGCGAATACAGCGGGGTCGTCTCGGTGCCCCGGCTTCGGGTGATCTGCCGGGGCTCTCCTCCCTGAACCGGGATCACATAAATGTCGCTGTTGGCTGTCAGCGCCTCGTTCTCGGTGAAGCGGGAGAAAGCGATCTCCTTGCTGTCGGGAGAGAAGGCGACCTCCTCGCCGCCGCTCTCGGTCCAGATCGGAGCATCGGCGTCACCCGGGGTGATGTCCTTGGCGTCGCCTCCGCCGGAGGGCATGACGAAGATGTGATTCCGCTTGCCGTCTACCCATTCATCCCAGCGCCGGAACGGGAGAGTGGTGATGGTTCGCACCTTCACCGGATTGTCTTCGACTTCCTTTTTCTTCTTTTCGTTGCAGGCGAGGTCCCGGCAGTCCGGGAAAACCGACGCCGTGACCGCCAGCGTCTTGCCGTCCGGCGACAGCAGGAAGGAGCCGACGCCGATCGCGAAGTGGGTGAGCTGGCTCGCCTCGCCGCCGCCCATGGCCAGGCGAAAGATCTGGGGCGTGTCCTTGTCCCGGCTGCTCAGGAAGTAGAGCGATCTGGAGTCGGGGGCCCAGCGCACCAGCGAGTTGGAGCCCTGCTCTGAGAAGGTCAATTGAATGGGCGAGCCGCCGCCTGCGGGAATGAGCCAGAGGTTGGTAGCCGACTTGTTCTTCTTGACGTCGCTGGTCTGAATCGAGTAGGCGACCCACCGTCCATCCGGCGAGAGCATCGCTTCGTTCAGCCGCCGGAGCTTCTGCAAATCTTCCACCCGGAACGGATGCGGGGCCGAAGCAGGGGCCGCTTGCAGCAGCAGGAGCAAGGCCAGGCTGGTCATGGAGAGCTCCATCGACTGTCGACGATTGCGGGGACAGCCGGGGAATCTACTGCCCACGACCGCCGCCGCTACGACGCCGGCTTTCCCGCCAGCTTTTGAGGCCTCGAAGGATTCTCCCTTTTCAAGCGCCGCTCTCCTCAACGCTTGACTCGTGCTTGTCTGGCAGCGGTTAGCCTGCGGTGCAATCCAGCGAGATTCGGACACACCCCAGGAGGTCACCATGAGTTGGTCAACCCGAACGGCAAGGCAACGGGGGGCGACTTTCACCCTCTGGTTGGCCGCGGTAATGCTCAGCGGAGTTGCTTGTCGTGACGACAACATCGCAGGACCCTCCGACCAGGAGGGTGTTGAAGCGGGGCCATCGCTCGCTGTCACGGCGAGCGCACCGGCCTTCGCTCAAGTGAGCGCGGGTGACTACCACACCTGCGGCGTGACCACTGGCGGGCAACTCTACTGCTGGGGCTCCAATACCTTTGGTCAACTCGGTGATGGCACCACCGACAACCACGCCCTGCCAACGTTGGTGGCCGGCGGGCTCCTGTTCCGCCAAGTGAGTGCGGGCGAGTACCACACCTGCGCCGTGACCACGGGGAACCGCGCCTACTGCTGGGGCTACAATGGCTACCTGGCTCTGGGTGACGGTACCACAATCGAGACGCGCCTGGCGCCAGTGCCGGTTGCGGGCAGTCGCGCCTTCCGGCAAATCTCAGTCGGAACCTATCGGACT